>JAYFPV010000193.1:0-3758 GCA_034927465.1 Lawsonibacter sp. | reverse complement strand
GAAGACCACGGTTTATCTCAGCAGCATCTGGGATTTCCAAGCCATGAATGAAGTCTACGCGGGATATTTTCCAGCCCCATATCCTGCCCGCGCCGCCTTTGAGGTGGCCTGCCTGCCCAAGCAGGCTTTGGTGGAAATTGAGGTCATCGCCGCGAAATAGTTTTCGGGCTTGACGGCCGGGTGGTGTGCTTTATTGAGGCACGGAGGCACCACCATCGGCTTGGCGCATCAGGTAAATCCCTTCCAGTTCAAAAAAACCGACCCCCACTGTCCACATCAAACGCCATCAGCCGGAGCGGCCTTTTGGGCCCGCTCCGGCTGATATTTGTCTTTCAATTCCACAGCTCATTCCTCGGGCGACACCACGGGAGAATCCGTTTCCTCCTCCAGCAGTTCCAAAAAGGCTGGGACGACCCAGCTTTTTGCAGTTTCCTTCCAGTACAGCACCCAAGTCTTCCTGGTATAGGGCGTGCCGTCGTTCCAGCGCAGCGGCTGGTAAAACAACCCCGGCGTCCGCTTAAGTGCAATATATGGCAAAATCATCCATCCAAGCCGTTGGCACACCAGCTCCAATCCCGTCTCCATGTTGTCCACTTCCATCAGCGACAGGGGCGGCACGCTGAAATTCTGCCGCCACCACGTCACATCATCGTGATAGGTTCCAGAGGAGGGGATACGGATTTGGGGAATTCCGGGCAAATCCGGAATGGATACAGATTCTCTGGACACCAAGCACATGGGTTCCTCCCTCAGCAGCCGCTTTTCCCCTTCCCAGACCGGTTTGCCCCGAACAATCGCCACGGAGACCTCTCCCGCCTCCAACTGTTTGCAGATCTCGCTGCTCCGGCTGGAACGGAGTTGAATGGTGACATTTGGGCAGCGCCGTCTGAACTCCAGAAGGATCTGGGGTAGGTCGGTGTTCGCAAAGGCACTACACACCCCAAGCCGCAGCATCCCGATCCGCTCCGCACTCATGGTGGAAATCTCGTCCTGAAGGTCACGGTACAGCCGCTGCATGGCTCTGGCATACTCATCTGCCCGTTCTCCAGCCACCGTGGGGATTAGCCCGGAAGGCAAACGTTCGAACAGCGTCGCACCCAGCTCCCTCTCTATCCGCTTCAGTCGATAGGTCAGCGACGGCTGAGTGACAAACAGCCGCTCCGCCGCCCGGGTCAGATTTTTTTCCCCACACAGTACCGTGATGATCTCCCAGTCGCTGTGATCCATGCCGCATTCCCTCCCATTAAATTTTTAAATCGCGCCGCAAAAAAATATCTATTTTACATTCATCGTCTTCTTTTGTATTCTGAGAGTATCTTATTTATCCAAACTCATAAAGGAGCGTTTTTACGATGCAGGAGTACACTAGGCAGTTAATGTCCTTTGTTCTGAACACCCGCTATGAAGACATTCCAGCCGATGTCATCGAGCTGGCAAAAAAGCACTTTTTGGATTGCGTCGGAGCCGTGCTTGCGGAGGTGGCTGAGCCCCGCAGCGAAATCGTCCAGCGCTGCTTCACCGCCTTCGGCTCCACCGGTGAGTGTCGCATTCCCGGCCACGGGCGAAAGGTCACGGTGGAAAACGCGGCGTTTGCCACCGGCATCCTCGCCCATACCATCTGCTTTGACGACTCTGGCCCCTCCCATCCCTCCGTCACCGTGGTACCCGGCCTTATCGCCATGGGCGAACAGTACCACTTCTCCGGCAGGGAGTTGCTGGCGGCACAGGTCATGGGCTATGAGGTCTTTCAGCGGCTGAATGCAGTAACAGCGGAGGCATGGGAGATGCGCAAGCGGGGCTGGCATCCCACGGGCTTTTTCGGTTCGGTGTCCGGCGCCGCCCAGAGCGCCCGGATGATGGGGTTGGATCTGGAAACGGCCCAGCGTGCGTTAGGCATTGCCGCCACACTGGGCGGCGGGTTAAGCCAGAACATCGGCAACATGGGCATGGGGCTCCACGCCGGAAACGCCAGCCGTAACGGCATTCTAGCCGCACATCTTGCCCGTGAAGGCTTCACCGCCGATCCCCAGCCGCTGGAGGGCCGATTTGGCCTGATGGACGCCCTGTGCGGCCCTGGAACCTACGATATCTCGCTGCTGACTCAGGACCTGGGCGCTTCTTTTCGTCTGAAAAACCCCGGCATCACGATCAAGCCCTATCCTAATTGCTGGGCGCATCACAAGGTGCTGCAGGCCACGCTGGAACTGGTAGCCCGGTATGACATCCGTCCGGAGGACGTAGAGCGCATTGAGGTTGATCTGCAACTGGATAAACCCACCTACCGCTACGTGGAGCCCAAGACCGATCTGGAGGCCCGATACAGTCTGAGCTATGGCATAGCTCTGGCCATTCTGGATCGGGAGCTGACGCTGGCGCAGTACGCTGATGACCGCATTCAGCGGGCAGACAGTGTGGCTATGATGCGCAGAATCTTTCACACCCCAAAGGACACGGCCGCGCAGCAGCAAGTTATTTCCATCCTCACCCGAGACGGGAGTCGATATGAAAACGCTGTCGCCTTTTCCAAGGGCCATCCTCTTCACGATCCCCTGACCATGGCGGAGGTGCAGGACAAGTACCGCCTGTGCGCTGGAAGGATCCTTCCCCCTTCTCAGGTAGAGGCTTCTATGGACGCTATTTTGCATCTGGAGGACGTGGCAGACTTCTCTCGGGTACTGGATCTGCTGGTCGTCTGATCGTATTCTCTCGTTTAGAAAGGGGTTCCCATGCTCGCCTTCGTCATTACTATAGCCATCGGAGCGGTCGGCGCGTTTCTCTTTTATCGGATGAAGGTGCCTGCGGGAGCCGTGGTCGGCGCCATTTTGCTGGTAAGCATTTTTCAGGTCGTCACCGGTCTGGCCATCTTTCCCCGCTGGCTGAAAGTGGCGGTGCAGGCGGTGGCGGGCGGCTTTGTGGGCCAGCGCATCACCCGGCAGGATGTACAGGAGTTCCATGGACTCATCCGCCCCGCCCTGACGCTGTTTTCCGGCATCGCCCTTTTCAGTGTTGTCACTGGGGCGCTGATCCATCTTACCACGCCCTCCATCAGTGTGTCTACGGCGCTGCTGGCCTCTGTTCCCGGCGGGATGAGTGACGTCGTGCTACTTGCCTCCGATCTGAATGCCGACCCCACGCAGGCGTCCGTTCTGCAGCTGATCCGCTATCTGGTGGCCATTGTAATTTTGCCGCAGGTAGCCACAAGGCTCTGCCGCCGCTTTGCGCCCTCCGAGCCAGCGAAAAACTCCTCCGTTCAATCCTCTGGTGTGCCCCGGAACTCCGTGTTCTCCGTGGCCGTCACACTGGGCATTGTTGCGGTGACTGGGTATCTGGGGCGGCGCAGCGGCTTTCCGGCAGGAGCCATGATCCTGCCCATGTTTTCTCTGGCAGCCTACAACATCCGAACCGGAAAAGCCTATCTACCCAAGCCGGTGAAGCTGGGTGCTCAGTGCTTTGCTGGCATTTCCATCGGCGTAGGCGTCACCATGGCAGATGTCCTTCATTTGCCTGAACTGGCGCTGCCCGGCCTGTTGGTAGTCATAAACTGTCTGTCCATCAACTACGGACTGGGGTTGCTGCTTTATCGCGTCAGCCGTCTGGATCTGCCCACATGCCTGTTTTCCGCCATTCCTGCCGGTCTTTCAGACATGGCGTTGATCTCGGCGGATCTGGGCGGTGACCCACCCAAGGTAGCTTTGATGCAACTGACCCGGTTTCTGTGTGTCATGACGTTTATGCCCTGCGTCATCAAGCTGCTCTCA
>JAYFPV010000233.1:0-4145 GCA_034927465.1 Lawsonibacter sp. | reverse complement strand
GCTGTCCGAGGAAGTTCAAAAAATTTTTGAAAAGGCCAGTGGCTGCGATGTGGCCCTGATCGGACCCGGCCTAGGCCGCAGCCCGCAAACGGAGCAGCTGGTGCTGGCCCTGATTTCCGGGCTAAACATTCCGGTGGTGCTGGATGCCGATGGCATAAATACCCTGTCCGGGCATATAGATATTCTGGACAAACGCTCTGCGCCCACCGTTCTTACCCCACACGAGGGGGAGTTCCAGCGGCTGGCCGGCGCGGCTCTGCCCATCCGGGATCGGCTGTCTGCGGCCCGGGACTTTGCCCGAAAGCACCGCTGTATGTTGGTGCTCAAGGGCCATGGAACGGTGACCGCTGCCCCTGACGGGCGGGTGTGGATCAACCGGACTGGGAACCCCGGAATGGCCAAAGGCGGTTCGGGGGATGTGCTGGCTGGGATGATTGCCGCTTTGTGGGGGCAAACACATCTAAAAAACTCCGACCTGGCGGAGCGGTCTGCGGCGGCGGTGTGCTATCATGGCATGGCTGGGGATCGGTGTGCCGAACGGCTGGGCGAGTATGCCATGGCGGCCAGCGATCTCATTGAGACGCTGCCGGAAATTCTCCGGGAGCAGGAACAGCGGAACGGGCAAGCAATCCCTTCCACAGCGCAACTGTTATAAGGTTTATCCGGCAAAGAATCCATCACGTTCATTCAGAAACGGAGGTCCAACGTGCGCAAACTGTTGCTTTGCGTACCAATGATAACCCTCCTGTTGCTGCCGGCCTGTTCCGGCGGCTCAGGTGTGAACAAGGCGGAGGAGCTTTCTCTGACCATCCGGGGAGAATACCTGGAGGCCACCTCTTGGACGGCCGACGTGACCGTCACGGCCGACTATGGCCAGCGGGTGTACCAGTATCAGCTGACGGCGGCCGCATCAGAAGATGAAACCGTCTTGACCCTGTCCAAGCCGGAGACCGTGGCGGGGATTACCGCCCGTCTGACAGGGAAGGACAGCGTGCTGGAGTATGATGGGATGTCGTTGGAGACCGGTCCGCTGGATGAAAACGGGCTGACTCCAGTGTCGGCCATCCCGGCGCTGATGGACGCAGTAAGGTCGGGCTATATTACAGCCTGCGCGCTGGAGGAGGGAGAGTCCGGTTCCCTTCTGCGGCTGGACTGCGGCGACCCGGAGGGGCAGCCGAGTACTGGGGTGGAGATGACGTTGTGGTTTGACGCCGACACTCACGCTTTGGTTCGGGGGGAAATCAGCCTGGATGGATTCCAAGCTGTTTTATGTGAGTTCTCCAACTTTACAAAGGAATAAGAGGGATATTCATGACGAATATGACACAAATGAGAACATGGGCAGAGATTGACTTGGATGCCCTGGAGCATAATTACCGCGCTCTGCGGGCCATGGCTCCGCAGAGCTGTAAATTTTTGGGCTTGGTCAAGTCCAATGCCTACGGCCACGGTGCGGTTCCAGTGGCGAAAAAGCTCCAGGCCCTGGGGGCAGATATGCTGGCTGTGGCCTGTCTGGCCGAGGCCAAGGAACTGAGAGAGGCGGGAGTTACCCTGCCCCTTCTCTGTCTGGGGGAGACCTCGTCTCAGCTGGTTGATCTTCTGTTGGAGTTTGACGTGACCCAGACCGTGGAGGATCTGGAGACTGGGCGGGCCCTGTCTGCCGCCGCCGAGGCTGCGGGGAAACGGCTGAGCATTCATGTCAAGCTGGACACTGGAATGACCCGGCTGGGGTTCCGCTGGCGGCGAGGGGAGGACAACGGTGATCTGCTGGATCAGATTTCCGCGCTGTGCGCCCTGCCCGGCCTGAAGGCGGAGGGGATGTTCACCCACTTTGCTGATGCCGACGGTAGCGAGGCATATACCATAGACCAACTGACCCAGTTCCTGGACGCGAAGGCGGCCCTGGAGGAGCGGGGAGTTTGTTTCGCAATTACCCATTGCAGTGCCAGTGCGGCTGTGTTAAACTATCCCTGTGCTCACATGGATATGATTCGGCCCGGAATTGCCCTGTATGGGTACTACCCTGCGCCCGAGATGGAAGGGCTTGATGGCCCTGGACTGGAGCCGGTGATGACGGTAAACAGCCGGATCTGTGCCGTGCGGGCCGTCCCGGCCGGAACCTGTGTCAGTTACGGCCGCACCGCAACCCTGAAACGGGATTCCAGGCTGGCCGTGGTACCAATTGGCTATGGAGACGGATATCCCAGGCGGCTTTCCAATCGGATGGACATGGTAATTCATGGCGTGCCCTGTCCCATTGTTGGCCGGGTGTGTATGGATATGTGTATGGTGGATGTCACCGACCTTCCTGATGTGAAGGCCGGAGACACGGCTAAGGTCTATGGACCGGATCTGACCGAACGGGCTGCCCGGCTTACCGATACCATTGTGTACGAATTACTCTGCAATCTTTCAAACCGTGTCCCACGCGTCTATTTGGAGCGCGGAACCAAAAATTAAAGGAAGGCCGGGCAAAAATGAGACGGACAGGCAGAGAGCATACCTGTCCCCGCGCGTGACCGCCTGCCCCGCTGGCACATAGGATGGGCTGGAGCATCGGAGGACAACGAACCTTCGGGGCGCAAAGACGCGGCGGGAGAAAAACATGACCGGCCGGTTCCAGCCGCAAAAGCGGCGGTATCCCTGGGAGAAGAGGTATAATTCCCGCCGCTCTGTGGGAGAATCATAGTACAGCGTTACATATGACCGATCAAAGGCCTGTAACGCGTACTATCCTTCCAGCGGAGTGTGAACGTACGTGGATAACAGTGTGAAACGAGGCGACATTTTTTACGCCGACCTAAGTCCGGTAGTGGGCAGTGAACAGGGGGGGGTGCGACCCGTCCTCATCGTGCAGAACGATACCGGGAACCGCCACAGTCCCACCGTCATTGCGGCGGCCATTACCTCTCAAACAGGAAAGGCCCGGCTGCCAACCCATATCTCGGTTTCCCCGTTAAGTTGCGGACTGCCCAAAGAATCCGTGATCCTGCTGGAGCAGGTGCGGACCTTGGATAAGCGGCGGCTCCGGGAAAAAATGGGTCGGCTGGATGAAGACGTCATGAAACAGGTGGACACCGCCATTGCTGTCAGCTTTGGGCTTCATCCCGAGACCTTGGTGTAAGAAGCAATACAGGGGCCGCCTGACCCAGACGGCCCCTACATAAGACAAACAGGGCCACGCCCGCCGATTACAAAGGAGTACATACCATGAAAAGAAGCAAGAGATGGACCATTCTGGTTTCCGCCCTGGCCCTGACGGTTCTGTGCGGAGGTGCGGCCCTTGCCGCCAATGGGGATCAGAGCGATCCCCTGGTCACCCTGAGTTACCTGAACCAGACGGTAATCCCGGGTGTTGTCAGCCAGGTGGAGACAAAGGCCAGCACCCGTCAAACCGAGCTGGCAAAGAATCTGTCCGATCAAATTACCCAGTATAAACAGGATATTGCCAACACAGGGGGATCTGGTTCCGCGAGCGGTGTTTCCTATACACTGGTTACCATAACCAGCGGGCAGACCATGTTCCTGGATGTGGGTTGTGAGGTGATGCTCCGGGTGGGTGCCGCTACGGTGAGTGCCGCCACCAGCCCTGCCCTGATTGACGTGTCCACCGGGGGAACCATCAACAGTGGAACTGCACTGACCCAGAATCACTTGTACATGGCCACGATCGCCGACCGGACGCTGATGCCCACTGCCGCCACCGTCAAGCTGTTGGTGCGGGGGGGATATTCCGTCACGTGATAATTCATCGGACAAGCCGGGTTCTACCCAGCAAAAAAGAAGGATAATGACCGTGGCCCGAATTCAGTACATTGTGGAAGCAAGTCTTTATACCATCTGGATGTTGATCATAGGAGGATTGTGGCTCTTTATCGCCTGAGGCGGAAAGAAAACGATGCATAGATAAAAAAAGAAGGACTGCAACTGCAGCCCTTCTTTTTTATCTGTTTCGTAGAGATTATCGTCTGCTCATCCCAAAGCCCAATCCGGCGCCGCACAGGCCGCCCACGATGTGGGTCAGATGGGACACGCTGTCTTGAACTGTGGCGGCGTCCACCGCCTCGCCGCCTAAGTAAAGAATGACCACCAGAATCAGAGTCAGTGGGATGGCCCCTTCCTTCATCCCGGCCAGAGAGGACAGG
>JAYFPV010000413.1:0-4406 GCA_034927465.1 Lawsonibacter sp. | reverse complement strand
AGAACCTGATGATCTCGGTCTGTGTGGGTACCGGGGTAGGCATTAATGCGCTGCTGTCCAGAAGCCTTGGGCAAAAGGACCAAAAAAGGGCGAACCAAACGGCTATGAACGGCTTGTTTCTGGCCGCCCTGAGCTGCCTTGTCTTTACTGGATTGGGATTGACCTGCAGCCATCTGTTTTACCGCATTCAAACCGACATTACCAGCATTGTGAATTACGGCACCGATTATCTTACCATCTGCTGTGGGCTCAGTGTTGGGATGTTTGCCGGAATTACGCTGGACCGGATTCTCCAGGCTACCGGTCGGACCTTTCTCACCATGATTACACAGGCGACGGGTGCCATCATCAACATAATTTTGGACCCCATTTTGATCTTCGGACTGTTCGGCTTTCCCAGAATGGAGGTGGCCGGAGCGGCCCTGGCCACAGTAATTGGCCAGATTTTGAGCAGCTGCTTATCGCTGGCATTCAATCTGAAGCGGAACCCCGATGTTCAGTTTTCGTTCCGAACCTTTCGGCCCAGCGGGGCGATCATCGGGAGTATTTACAGTATTGGGGTGCCTTCCATTGCAATGCAGTCCATTGGTTCGGTGATGGTGTTCGGCATGAACCAAATTCTTATCTCCTTCACTGCAACTGCCACTGCCGTATTTGGGATTTACTTTAAGCTTCAGTCTTTTATCTTTATGCCCGTATTTGGGTTGAACAGCGGTTTGATTCCCATCGTGTCCTACAATTATGGGGCGCGGAAGCCGGAACGGATTGTTAAGGCCATCAAGCTGAGCGTCCTGTACGCCATGGGAATTATGTGTTTTGGATTTTTGGCGTTTCAGTTGGCTCCGAATGTATTGCTGTCCCTGTTTATGGCGGAGGGGGAGACTTCCAGCGGCTTGCTGGACATTGGTATGGTTGCGCTGCGTACCATTTCCATCAGTTTTTTGTTTGCCGGATTTTGCATCGTGGCCTCTGCTGTGTTTCAGGCACTTGGACATGGCGTGTTTAGTTTGATTGTCTCTGTAGTTCGTCAGCTGGTGGTCTTGTTGCCGGTGGCCTTTCTCCTGTCCAGAGTTTATGGGCTGGATGCCGTTTGGTGCGCGTTTCCTGTTGCGGAGCTGTTCGCAGTTATCCTGTGCGCCGTGTTTTTGCGGCGGGTGTACTTGCGTGAAATTGTTAGAGACAGGGACGAGGAGGACAAGCCATAGACCAGAGCTGCCGCAATGTTTGCGGCGGACCATACTATGGAGAAAACGATGCCGGCCTCTGCTTGCAGCGGCCGGCGCTTTTTGTTTGCTCAAAATCACTGGCTATGCCGGTGGTTTTGAGCAAATAAAAAATTCTGGGGTCCGTAATCGGACCCCAGAATAGGGATATGTTACATCAGAACAAGAACCTGATCCATCAGGACGAAGTGGGCAACGCTGCCAAGCAGGATAAACAGGTGGAAAATTTCGTGACAGCCAAACCGGGGGTTGTTTCGTCCGGGCCATTTGACCGCGTAGAGGATGCCTCCGACCGTGTATAGCAATCCGCCTGCCAGCAGCCAGAAAAAGCCTGGCGTAGGCAGCGCATGGGAAAGCGGCACAATGGCGAACAGGGCCAGCCATCCCATGAACAGGTAAATAGCGCTGGTGAGCCAACGGGGGATAGACAGCTTGGCAATGGTCAGCACAATCCCAAGCAGCCCGACGCTCCACACGGCAATTAGAAGCGGGACACCGCCGCGGTTCCCCAGTGCGACGAGACAGATGGGAGTATAGCTGCCGGCAATGAGCAGATAGATGGAGCAGTGGTCATATTTTCGTAGGGCAATTCGAACCGGGACCGAGGTATTGAGACAATGGTAAAGGGTACTGGCTGTGTACAAGCCAATCATGGACAGCCCATAGATGGAAAATACCGCGAACAACAGCAGGTTCCCCAGCGCGGCAGCTCGAAGAAGAAGGATTACAGTCCCGATCAAAGATAATCCGGCGCCGATTCCGTGGGTGATGGCAGACCAAGGGCGAAGGCCGTCATAGGGGTTGCGGACCTCACAGGGGCGGCGGAGCCCGGCACTTGAAGTCTTGGAATAATTGGAATTTATCGCATCAGAACGCATTAGGAACACTCCCTTCAAAAGCACCAAATGGCCTTTTTCTGTATTCAGTATATCCGTTTGACCTCAAAATATCAATGTGAAAAATGACGAAATATAATATTTAAAATTATATAATATAGCGCAAAAAACGACGCCGGGCAAATACCCGACGTCGCTCTTTCGTTTTTAGCCCTGAGAAATTGCGCTCATGGGGCAGGTATCCGCACAGGAACCGCAGTCCAGGCAAGTACCGGCGTTGATTTCGTAATGATCAGCCCCCTGAGAAATTGCGCCCACGGGGCAGGCATCCGCGCAGGAACCACAGCTAATGCAAGCATCGCTGATGACATAAGCCATAATAAGTACACCTCCATAAGAATGTACCTACATTCTAACATATCTTTTTAAAATTGCAATGCTAAATTTTGAAAAATTGGGAATCCTTAAGTAAGATTTTACAACGAGGTGATTGTATGGCTGACAGCCGTTTCACATCCACCGCCCTGGGCGCTATCCGGCTGGCCCAGGAAAATGCCGCCCAGCTGGGGCACAGCTATGTAGGCAGTGAGCACCTGCTTCTGGGACTTGCCAGCCAGGAGTACAGTCCTGCCGCAAATGCGCTGCACCAGGCAGGAGCAGACAGCCAGACGCTGCGCATCCGTATTGCCCAGCGGGTTGGAATCGGAGTGCCGGCCCAGGCGCTTCACCAGGGGCTTACTCCGCACTGCTGCCAGGCCATTCGGGACGCAGTGGGAGAGAGCCAGCGATTGGGGCAGCGGTCAGTCAATTCGGAACATTTGCTTCTTGGACTGCTGGGAAAGCAGGACAGCGCTGCGTTTCAGCTGCTCCGGGACTGTGGCGTGGATGGGGAGGCCCTGTACCAAACGGTTTGTGCCTCGCTGGGCGGAGAAGAACTTCCCCCCCGGTCGCGTCCTCGGGAGCCGGATCCGAAAGTCGGCTCGGACACCAGGCAGTTAGATCAGTGTGCCCGGGATCTGACCAAAATGGCCGCAGAGGGCAAGCTGGACCCGGTGATCGGGCGGGAGGAGGAACTGAATCGGATCATCCAAATTCTCTCCCGCCGGACCAAAAACAACCCCGCGCTGATTGGAGAGCCGGGCGTGGGCAAAACTGCCGTGGTGGAAGGACTGGCATTGGCCATCTCTGACGGTACGGCCCCGGATCATTTGCTGGGAAGGCGTGTCTGCGCCCTGGATTTGTCCGCCATGGTGGCGGGGACTAAGTATCGGGGCGAGTTTGAGGAAAAGCTGAAGCATGTCTTGGGAGAGGTGCGTCGGGCGGGGAATATCATTCTGTTTGTGGATGAGCTTCATACTATTGTGGGGGCGGGAAGTGCCGAAGGGGCGATCGACGCGGCCAATATTTTGAAACCGGCTTTGGCCCGGGGAGAGATTCAGCTGATCGGGGCCACGACCATCGACGAATACCGGAAGCACATTGAGAAGGACTCCGCCCTGGAGCGCCGGTTTCAGCCCGTCACAGTCCGGGAACCGAACCGGGAGCAGACCTTGGCCATCCTTCGGGGACTTCGGGGGCGGTACGAGACCCACCACCACCTGACCATCACGGACAAGGCGCTGGAGGCGGCGGTAGACCTGTCTATCCGCTATCTGCCCCAGCGATTTTTGCCGGATAAAGCCATTGATTTGGTAGACGAAGCGGCCTCGCGAGCCCGGCTCGATAATCGGACACTGCCCCCGGAATTGAAAGAGCTGGAGGAGCGGGCGGCCAAAGCCGGGCGACAGATGGCCATGGCCATTCGGGAGCAGGATTTTGAGAAGGCGGCAATGCTTCGGGATGCGGAGGGGGATTTTCGCCGCCAGCTGGAGGAAAAGCGGAGCAAATGGCTGGCCCGTCAGAGTCCCAGACGAGTGGAGGAGAGCCATATCCGTGGGGTGCTGACCCAGTGGACCGGAGTGCCCGTGACCGACCCAAATGAGGCCGACCGAAAGGCCTTGTCCAATCTGGAGCGGGAACTGCGCTGTCGGCTTCTGGGACAGGACCAGGCCATCGAAATTGTGGCGAGAGCCATCCGCCGTAGCCGACTTGGACTGAAAGACCCCAGACGGCCCGTGGGCTGCTTTCTGCTGATGGGGCCCAGCGGGGTAGGAAAGACTCAGCTATGTCGCGCGTTGGCCGCCACCCTGTTTGGTAGTGAGGAGGCCCTGCTTCGGTTCGACATGTCTGAGTATATGGAGGCCCATACCGTCTCCCGACTCATTGGCTCACCGCCCGGCTATGTGGGCTACGAGGAGGGTGGGCAGCTGACCGAGCGGGTCCGCCGCGCCCCGTGGTCGGTGGTGCT
>JAYFPV010000228.1:0-2283 GCA_034927465.1 Lawsonibacter sp. | reverse complement strand
TTATAATAGTATAATGAAGGGGCCGGGCCATATGCTCGTGCCCGGTCCCATATCAGTTTCTTTTATGGTTCTGCCAAAAAGCCGATCTTTTGTTTTATTCGTAAGCGTTGATCTTATCAACCAGGCTCTGCAGATTATTCTCTTGGATGTAGTTGTTCCGGTACTCTTCGGTTGCCTCAATAAAGGGCTTGGTATCGATCTCGGTGATCTTTACACCGAAAGATTCCAGCTCCTTATACATTGCAGGATAAAGGTTTGCCGTGTAAGCGATGTGAACGCTTTGCGCCTGCTTGGCCGCTTCGTCAATGACCTGCCTCTGCTTATCGGTCAGGCCATCATAAACCTTCTTGCTCATGACGTAGTCGGTGAATGTAAAGACGTGTTGCGTTTGAACATAGTTCTTTGCAACCTCGTAGAATTTCTGCAGAACCATATACTCGGCATGCCCTTCCAGTCCATCTGCAACACCTGTTTGCACCGCTGTATAAGCCTCGCCTGACGGAATAACGGTAGGCGTTGCACCGATAGCTTCAAATGCCGCGATTGTATGAGGCGCTTCTGGTACCCGCATGATAAAGCCCTTGAAATCCGCTACCGAAGAGATATTCATATCTTTCACCAGAGCATTTCTGAAGTTCAAGGGTAACACAGAGAGAAGATGCATATCGCTTGGTTCAATCATATCGTTGATGTAGTTAGTAATCTCTTCATCCTTTACACACTTAATTGCCTGATCCCTGTTCTTCATCAGGAAAGGAATGTCCAGAATACCCGCTGCCTTATTATAGTTTGCAAGAAGCGCGGTATCGGAGTTTGCGATGTCCAGAGTCCCCTGCTGAATCGCTTGCAGCGCATCCGCCTGGCCAAACAGCTGACCATTCGCATAAACATCTACTTTCATGGCACCGCCGGACAGTTCCTCGACCGCTTTCTGGAACGACAGTGCGTACAGATAGTTGGAGTCTGTCTCAGAGCAGTGGGTGGACATGGTAAGATGTGCCGTCTCAACGCCAGCAACAACATTGCTGAGATCCATGGTGGAGAGCGCCTTGTCAAACTCTGCGGGCTGATCCCAAATCGTAGAATTCCCACTGGAGGATGCCGTCGTTGATTTGGACTGAGAGTCTGTCGACTTTTCCGGTACTGTACTGGAACTGGTGCCGGTAGAGCCGCACGCCGCCAACGACAGAACCATATTTGCCATCAGTATGGCGCTTGCAATTTTCCTGATTTTCACAATATTTTCTCCTTTCAATTTGCAGCATAGATGGGGATGAACAATAAGTCTCTAAATTAAGTGTGACATTAAGCCCGTGCGATCATCTCGCCATATTCCTCCTTCTCTCGCTTGATGAATTCTTTGACTGCATCCGTGGAAGGCAGGTCATCCGAGCAATTATTGCTCCGAACCATCATGGATGCTTCGGCAGAGCCAAACTCCAAACAATCAATAAGTGCCCAGTTGCTGAACAATCCATAGAGGAATGCGGCACCATATCCATCGCCTCCGCCGAATCCCTTTCTGGCCTTTCCAGGGCACGGCTTGATGGAGAACTGCTGTCCATCAATTGTGTATGCTGTAGAGCCCTGCATACCATGCTTGATTACAACGATTTTTGCCTTGTGATCCATCCAATACTTGGAACTCTCAGCATCCGTCATGCCAGTTCTGATCAGCTTCTCGGTCAGATCAAACTCTTCTCTGGAACCCATGATGATGTCTGCTTCCTTGGCATTGACCGGGCAAATTATCGGTCACGTCTGGAGGATTTGGATCTGTTTTCCCATGTGCAAAAATAAAAAACGCATTTTTACAATTTATCTGCTTTCCTGACTGCTAGAATACAAATCACAGACAAAGCCGTCCACGCTGAAGAGCATGGGCGGCTTTTGCGTTTGGTTCCGTGAAACCGGAAAAACCAGGCAGATGCAAGGAGGAGACTATGAGAATACAAAATCACCCGGTGTTGGGCGAGACACCTGAGTCGAAAACTATTTCCTTTTTTTTTGATGGCAGAACGCTGATTGGGCTTAAAGGCGAGCCCATCGCCGCCGCGCTGAAAGCAAACGGAGTGATGATCCACCGATATACAAAAAAAGAGCAGGAACCCCGCGGCGTTTTTTGCGCCATCGGGCGCTGTACCGACTGTGTGATGGTGGTGAACGGACAGCCTAATGTGCGTACCTGCATCACACCGCTGGAGGAAGGTATGGTTGTGGAGACGCAGTATGGGGTCACGGCGATCTCAGAAAGGAAGTGAGGAAGCGTGGACAGATATGATC
>JAYFPV010000329.1:0-10180 GCA_034927465.1 Lawsonibacter sp. | reverse complement strand
TGCGCCCGTCTGGGGGGATCACCGTGCCCAGGCCGTCCACATAGGTGGACTTCAGCTTGGTCAGCTGGCGGTATTCCAGGATTTCCTCAATGATGGGGTGCCGCCCCCTCAGCTTGTCCAGCACGTCGGCGTTGGTGGAGTACCCCGTCTTGGTTTTTTTCACCGGGGGCAGCCCCAGCTGCTCAAAGAGGATGTGGCCAAGCTGTTGGGTGGAATTGATGTTAAATTGCTCCCCAGCCAGGTCGTAAATGGCTGTTTGGGCGGCGTCTATGCGGCCGGACAGCATGTCCCCGAATTGGGCCAGCGCGCTGCGGTTGATGAGAAATCCCTCCGTCTCCATTTCGGCCAGCACCTGACACAGGGGGAGATCCACGCTCTCATACAGTTCCAGCATTCCCAGTTCGTTCAGCCGCTGAGACAGGGTGTCCCGAAGAGCGCCGATGAGGGCGCAGTGGGACGTGAGGGCGGCCATAGGGGCCACAGGGTCGGCCAGGGGACCGAAGGCACCCTCGGTCAGATAATCGGTGGCCTTAACAAATTGGTGGTTGTAATAGGTCAGCCCAAGCTTTTCCAGGTCGTAGCTGCCGTCGGTTGGAGCCAGCAGATAGGCGGCCACTTCGGTGTCAAAGACAAAGCCGCCTGGGGTTATCCCCTCCTCCAGCGCCCGTCGGCACAGCGCCTTTACCCCGTGGGCCACCTTTTTGATGTCGGGGGCAAACAGAGCTGTTAACACGTCGTTGTAGCGCTCCAGCCGGTCAGCCAGCAGCAGGGCGGCGTGACTCTCGCTCTCGGTAAGCCAGCACTCCACACACACCACATCCAAAGAGGGCAGGGCCAGCACGTCCACGCTGTCCTTTGTCCGCCACAGGGCGAGTAGTTCCTCCACACGGGCCCAGCTGTCTACCATCTCGCTGGAGCATCCGCCCGAAATGAGGGATTCCTCCTCCGGCTTTTCCTCCCCCTGAGAGGCGGAGAGGTGGTATTTATCAATCAGCTTAGAAAATTCCAAATCCAGAAACAGCTGGTACAGCTTGGGGGCGTCTATCTCCCGGCGCAGGTTGTTCTCTGGGGAAAAGTCGATGGGAGCATCGGTGTGGATGGTGGCCAGGTCATAGGACATGCGGGCGTCAGATTCCCCGTCCGTCAGCTTTTGAATGATGCCGGATTTGGCCGGGCTGCCGGAGGCCATCTCGGGCGCGGGCATGGCAGCATACAAAGCGTCCAGAGAGCCGTACCGCTGGATCAGAGCCATAGCGGTCTTCTCCCCCACTCCTTTGACCCCGGGGATATTGTCGGAGGCGTCTCCCATTAGAGATTTTAGGTCGATGATGTGAATGGGGGCAAAGCCATACTCCGCCCGGAAGGAGTCCGGCGTCATCTCCTTTGCAGTGGTCTGTCCCATACGGGTGGAGACCAGCTTGACGGTGGTGAGGTCGCTGACCAGCTGGAGGGAGTCCTTATCCCCGGTGACCACCGTGGTGCTCCAGCCGGCGGCGGTGTCTTTCCACGAAATGGTGCCGATCAAATCGTCGGCCTCCCATCCGTCCAGCTCATACATCGGGATGTTCATGGCCGACAAGATGTCTTTTAATATGGGGAGTTGACTGGCCAGCTCGTCGGGCATCCCCTTGCGCTGGGCCTTGTAGCCCTCATAGGCCAGGTGGCGGAAGGTGGGAGCCTTCCGATCGAAAGTGACGCACAGAGCGTCCGGCTTCTCATCTTCCAGCAGTTTATTCAGAATGTTTAAAAAGCCGAAAATGGCGTTGGTGGGCTGGCCCGCCCGGGTGGTCAGATTCTGACGTACCCCGTAAAAGGCCCGGTTGACAATAGAGTTGCCGTCCAGGACCATCAGTTTTTTCATGTTGGGAGACCCCCTGTTCTCCGGCCGCTGGGCCGGGTGCAATTGTTGAACTGCTATGATACCAGGAAGGCGAGGCCTGAGTGGTATCATCGGCCCTGTTTTGCGGTTCCGGCGCAGCCGGGAGCAAAACGGCTGAAAGGAATGTATAATAGCCGCCTGCGGCTATTATACCAGTATTCCCTGCTTTGGACAAGGAAAACCAGGAACAGGGGAAGGCGGCGCGTCCCCTGCGTGGCTCAGGATTCGGCCAGATCGGCCAGAGCAGCGTGAGCGGTTTTGACCAGCACCTCCATGGCCTGTGTGGGGTACTTGCCGACAGCGGTTTCCCCAGTGAGCATCAGGGAGGCGGCCCCGTCCAGCACTCCATTGTAGATGTCGCACACCTCCGCCCGGGTAGGCACCGGCCGCTGCTCCATGGACCACAGCAGCTGGGTCACCAGACAAAATGGTTTGCCACTCTCCCGGCACCGGCGGGAAATGTATTTTTGGACCCCGGGCAGCTCCCACAAAGGCATTGCATTGCCTAAATCTCCCCGGGCGATGCAAATCTGGTCGGCTGGCTCCAGAATCTCATCCAGATGCGCCAAGCCCTGGCGGCTTTCAATCTTGGCCATAATGCGCACGTGCTCCAGTCTGCGGGTCTGCAGAGACTGACGCAGGACAGCAATGTCCTGCCGGTTCCGGACAAAGGGCTGGAGGATGTGGGTGACGCCGAACTGCCCCGCCAGATCCAGGTTGGCCAAATCCTCTTTGGTGAGAGCAGGTGTGTCCGGCGCAGTTCCCAGAATGGCCAAGCTTTTCCGACTGGACAGAGTCCCGCCCCGGAGTACCCGGCACAGCAAAACCGAAGGGCTGCTCCGCTGAACTTCCAGCAGCAGGGCGCTGTCGTCCAACGAAATCTGATGGCCCGGGCGGGCGGTCGTCAAGACTGCATCAGGTACGGGAATGCCGCCGTCTCCTAGCAGAATGTCCTGCCCGTTCCGAAGGGAAACGGGGGCGGGCAGAGAGCCTATTCGAAGCTCCGGTCCCTGAAGGTCAAGAATCAGATGGGGGGTGACTCCGGCATCCAGCGCGGCGGGGCGGAAGTGATCCCGGAGCAAGGTTTGGCAGTCGGCCAGACTGGTGTGGGACAGGTTGAGACGAGCCCCGGTCATCCCTGCCCGAAACAGGCTGACCAAAGTATCCCGACGGCTGCAGGCCGGACCAAGGGTACCGTAAAATTCCATCCGGAGGCTCCTTTCCAAGTGCGGCATTTGCCACGCGAATAAACCGCAACGCGGTTTATTCAGTCGATATGATTATAAGCCATGTAGCAAATTGCCGCAAGACTGAGCGGCAGAAGAAAAAAGCCTGTGGCTCCAAAAGGGGCCACAGGCAAATGGACGCAAAACGCGGGCTCAGGCGGACTGGCGGGCCTTCATGAAGAAGAGGAACCCCACCATCAGTGCAACGCCTACCGGAAGCGCAATTAGTCCGGGCAGGCCCACATTGGCCAGCAGACCGGCCAAAATATAGCAGACGGCGGAAATTGCTGCGCAGGAAATGGCGTAAGGCAGCTGAGTAGACACATGGTTCACATGGTCGCACTGGGCGCCGGCCGAGGCCATGATGGTGGTGTCCGAGATGGGGGAGCAGTGATCGCCGCAGACGGCGCCTGCCATACAGGCGGAGATGCAGATGATGGCCAGCGGGTTGTCCATGGAAAAGACGTTTTGCACAATCGGAATCAGAATGCCAAAGGTGCCCCAGCTGGTGCCGGTGGCGAAGGCCAGCAGGCAGCCAATGACAAAGACAATGACGGGCAGCAGCATCTGGAAGTTGGTGGCGGAGCTGCGCACAAAGTCGCGGACAAAGTATTTGGCCCCCAGCGAGTCGGTCATCTCTTTCAAAGACCAAGCAAAGGTGAGAATCAGAATGGCGGGAACCATGGCCTTGAAGCCTTCTGGGATGCAGCCCATCATCTCCTGAAAGGACATGGAGCGGCGAATGATATAGTAGACAATGGCAAAGAGCAGACCAAAGGCAGATCCCAGCAGCAAAGCAACTGATGCGTCGGAGTTAGAGAATGCATCAATAAAGCTGGATCCGGAGAAAAAGCCGCCGGAGTAGATCATGACAATGACGCAGGAGATGACCAGCAAGAGGATGGGCAAAACCAGATCCATGACGGTACCCTTACTCTCATCAATGTCGTCGTTCAACATGGCATAGGGGTTCGAGCCGGAGAACAGGTCGCCCTTTTCAATGGCGTTTCGTTCAAATTTGGCCATGGAGCCGAAGTCCACGTTGATGACAACCAGGCCGACCATCATCACAATGGTCAGCAGGGCGTAAAAATTATAGGGGATGGCCCGGATAAACAGATTCAGACCCTGGCCATCTTCGGCGAACCCGGACACGGCCGCTGCCCAGGAGGAGATGGGGGCAATGATGCAGACGGGGGCAGCGGTGGCATCAATGATATAGGCCAGTTTGGCCCGGGATACCTGGTGCCGGTCCGTGATGGGGCGCATCACCGAGCCAACAGTCAGGCAGTTGAAGTAGTCGTCGATGAAGATGAGACAGCCCAGAAGGATGGACGCCAGCTGAGCGCCGGTACGGCTTTTGATATTGACCTGAGCCCATCGTCCGAAGGCGGCGGAGCCGCCAGCTTTGTTGATCAGACAGACAATGGTGCCCAAAATAACAAGGAAGATCAAAATACCCACGTTATAACTGTTGGACAGGGAGGTCACAATGCCGCCGCTGAACACATGAAGAATGGTGCCCTCAAAGCCAAAGTTGGAGTACAGCAATCCACCCACCAGAATGCCGATAAACAAGGAGGAGTACACTTCCTTGGTAATCAGGGCCAGCGCGATGGCAATGACGGGGGGCAGCAGGGAGAAGGCGGTGTTGTAGAAATGACTGGGGGATGTGATGTAGCCCGTGCCGCCGCAGGTGGGACACACATTTGTACCGCCGCAGGTTTCGCAGGCGGCATCCAGGCCATAACAGTCCATACAGATCCCCGTGCCACCGCAGGTGGGGCACTCGATCATTTTGGAATGGGGTGCTTCGGTGGGGTCGGCGGCGAAGACAGTGGTTGACAGGGCCAGCACCATCATCAAAAGTACGATGGCTCGAACTGGCCAGGATCCTCTCGCTCTCATTCAATTTTCCCTCCACTTATTTTTTGGGGGCGTGCAGTCCCCATTTTGCGCAAATAAAAAAGCCACAGGCACACTGAGCGCCCATGGCAAAACCGGATGCCCCCGTACACACCTCGGGGACCTCTGGATAGCGCTTCACTAACGGGTTCGTGACAGTCCGAAGGATGTTCTCCCACGGCCCAGGTCATCCGGCGCAGGCAAGCCGGGAAACCTTCGGCGGTACACCCTCTCCCGAAAGACAGCTGCCTGGCCTTGTCTTCCGGTACGCATGAGTCCCGCGCCTCTATCCATAATTCAGTTGGAATTGCAAGTATCCTATCATGCCCCTTCATTCTTGTCAAGACCGTTTTTGGAAAAAGGAAGGAAAGGGGCCATTTTGTCAGTAAGACATGAAAAAAGTGTAAGTTCCGGTGGCAACCACGATATGTTGGTCGTTTCTCAGCACCAGCTGAACAACTGACAGCGTGCGGCCCAGTTTTTTTGGGGTGGCCTCGCAATAAATTTTAGGTCCGGTGGCGGGGCGAAGAAATTCCATGGAGCTGCCTGCGGTGACGCAGCTGCCTCCCTTCGAACAGGCACAGCACCCCCCCACGGTGTCTGCCAGGGTGGCCAACGCGCCGCCATGAACATTCCCATGCGGATTGATGCTGTTCGGGCCGACCGCCAGCTCACCCTTTGCATAGCCGGGGGTTACTTCGGTGACCAGAACACCGTTTTCATAAGAGAATTGGTGGGGAGTATTGACGGTGCAGATTATGTAGTTGCTGTGATCCTCGGGGGCCATAGTGTTCGCTCCTTCTTGACGAAATATGTGGGCATTCTAGCATAATTCACGCAAAAAGGCAAGGCGTTGCGTCATTTTTATCGGTTGCGCATAGAATGTAGGGAAGAAACTATCTGCGTTGATAAGGAGGAGATCATATGGAGCAGACATTGGACCGAGCCGCTGCGGAGGTTCCACAGATCGACCCGGAAACCTTTCGCCGGGTTTGGGAACGGGTTATGCCAGATCAGAAGAACAGCCCCATCGTTGTAAAGCCGTCGGAAGGAAACTCTGCCCCAGCTCCGCTGGCCGATGCTCCCCTGGCAGGGCGGAAAATCCAGCCGGAAACAACAGCCTCGGAATCCGGCCCGGACACTGGAACAGAGGCGGAAAACGGGGAACAGGACCTGCGGCAGTTGATTGACATGGCTGCAGAAGGGGCGGAAGCCGCCCAGGCTCTGGCCCGCCGTGCGGGGAGCGGCTCAGGCCCTTTGTCCGGCCTGATGGCTGATCACCGGCGGGCACTGCGGCAGCTGTCTGCGGCTTATTTTTTGGAGACTGGACAGCGCTACCAACCGAAAAGACACACGCCCGTCCGAAGCAAAGGGCTGATTCAGGCCCTGCGGGAACAGTATCTGTGGGAACAGCGGTGGGCGCTGGTATGCCTTCAGACAGCCAAACGTGTAAAAGAGCCATCGATTCAGGATCTGTGCCGGGAGCTGGCACAGGACGCATCCCTCCATAACTGCGCGATCCGCAGGGTGCTAGAGCAAAAAATGTGAGGGGAAAACGATTTCGTTGACTGCGCGTGCCACCATGGAGTAAACTAAATAAAAGATCCGCAGTCCGGAACGGGCGGGTCGGAAATGAGGCTGGGACATGAGCACGCTGCGGGAATTTACGTATCCGTCCTCCGATGGCATCCACGCTGCCCATGTCAGGGAGTGGCTGCCTCAGGGCCCGCCCCGGGGTATCGTTCAGATCGTCCATGGTGTGGCCGAGCATGTAGGCCGGTACGACCATGTAGCCCGCTTTCTCAACGAGCATGGCTATCTGGTTTGCGGAGGGGATCACCTGGGCCATGGAAAAACGGTATTAGACGGCAAATATGGCTATTTTGCCTCAAAAGGCGGCTGGGATTTGGTGGTTCGGGACATCCAACGACTGCGCGAGCTGGAGGAGAAAACCTATCCCGGGATTCCCTATGTGATGCTGGGGCACTCCATGGGCTCTTTTTTAACCAGGACCTATCTGATTCGCTGGCCGGGGACACTGGATGGGGCCGTGTTGTCGGGAACCGGCCAGGAGCCCGCCCCGCTGGTGACGTTTGGCAAGGGGCTGGCCGCAGGGATCGGCGTACTCCGGGGGGGCGGCTATGTCAGCCGGTTGGTGTACAGACTTTCTATGGGAACGTACAACCGAACATTCAAACCGAATCGGACCGCCGGTGATTGGCTCAGCCGGGACGAAACGATGGTGGACGCCTGGCTGAAGGATCCCATGTGCAGGTTCCAACCCACCGTGTCCATGTTTCGTGACATGATGGGCGGGCTGCAATTCATTGCAAGCCACAAAAACCTGGCCCGGATGAGCCCGGAAACACCGGTGCTGTTTCTGTCCGGAGGCCGGGATCCAGTAGGAGCCATGGGCCGCGGCGTGGAAAAGGTGGTTGCCATGTTCCGGGAGGCGGGCTGTGAGGATGTGACGCTGAAACTGTACCCAGAGGGACACCATGAGATGTTCAACGAGATCAACCGTCAGGAGGTCATGGAAGACCTTTTGGCGTGGTTAGAGCAAAAACTGCCGCAACAGCAGGGCGGCAAATGACCAGAAGATGTTTGGAGCCCCCGTGTTCGGGTGCATCCTGCGGGAAAGGGTCTGCCAGAGGGGTTAGATTGAACTGGCTCTCTGCGAAAGAGAAACCGTGGAATGGCATTGGCCATTCCACGGTTTTGCATTATTCTTCTGAGGGGCCCTGAACGGGGGGGGCCTGCTTCGGCTGATCCGCTTCGCTGTCAGCCTCGGGAGCCTCCGGCACCGGGGCCGGGGGGGCGGTCTCCTCCAGCGCGGGAGCGGGGATTGCCTCGCTGACAATGTGGATATTTCGGGCGGGAGGCTCAATGTCCTTGGGAAGGGACTTGGCTTTGGAAGAGGCGTAGGCCTCTTCCACCTGAGCGGGATCCCGGCCCTGAATGATTGCCAACATTTCGCCGCCGGTGATGGTTTCCTTCTCCAGCAGATAGGATACAACCTTATCCATATCTGTCTGGTTTTCCTTCAAAAGCGCCACGGCGTCCTGATAACACTGGTCCAGAATCTCCTTGACCGCCTTGTCCATAATGGCGGCGGTGTCCTGGGCGCAGTCCAGACCGTAACCCCCCTCCAGATATTGGTTGCGGATGGAGCCAAGGGCCATCATGCCGAACTCTTCGCTCATACCGAACATGGCCACCATGTTCCGGGCGATTATGGTTGCTTCCTGAATGTCCTGAGAGGCACCGTTGGTCATGGTATGCATTACCACTTCCTCTGCGGCCCGGCCGCCCATAGAGACGGTGATTTTTGCCATCAGCTCTTCTTTGGTGCGCAGGTTGGTCTTGTCCTCCTCGGGCATCAGCAGAGTGTACCCAAGAGAGCCTTCGGTGTGAGGAACGATTGTAATTTTCTGGCCCGGCTCGGCATTTTTCTGCTTGTAGGCCACCCTGGCGTGACCCACCTCGTGATAGGCTACCAGACGGCGCTCGAACGGGGTGAGGACGGAATTTTTCTTCTCGCTGCCGGCGATGACGAACTCGAAGGAGGCCAGCAGGTCCTCCTGATTGACCGCGCGGCGTCCGTTGCGCACGGCCCGGAGCGCAGCTTCGTTGACCAGGTTGGCCAGATCGGCGCCTACGGTGCCAGCGGTGGCCAGCGCAATCTTTTTCAGATCTACATCCTCGGCCAGCTTAATCTTCCGGGTGTGAACCTGAAGGGTGGCCAGGCGTCCGGCCAGATTAGGCCGGTCGATGGTGATGCGGCGGTCAAACCGGCCGGGACGCAGCAACGCCTTGTCCAGCACCTCTGGCCGGTTGGTGGCGCCAAGAACGATGACGCCCTTGCTGGGGTCAAAGCCGTCCAGCTCGGCCAGCAGCTGGTTCAACGTCTGTTCACGTTCGTCATTGCCGCCCATGCGGTTGTCGCGGGACTTGCCGATGGTGTCAATCTCGTCAATGAAAATGATGCAGGGGGCCGTTTTGCTGGCTTCCTTAAACAGGTCGCGGACCCGGCTTGCACCTACGCCCACAAACATTTCAACAAAGTCGGAGCCGCTGATGGAGAAAAACGGAACCCCGGCCTCGCCGGCCACCGCTTTGGCCAACAAGGTTTTGCCGGTGCCCGGAGGGCCGACCAGAAGGGCGCCCTTGGGCAGATTTGCACCAATTTCGGTATATTTTTGGGGGGAGTGCAGGATATCAATGATCTCCTGAAGAGATTCTTTTGCCTCGTCCTGACCGGCCACATCCCGGAAGGTGATACCCGTCTTTTTCTCCACGTACACCTTGGCGTTGGCCTTGCCTACGCCACCCAAGCCGCCCATACCGCCCTTGCCGCCGATGCCCCGGAACAGGAACATCATCGCGCCTACCATGATGACAATCGGCAGAAGATAGGACACCAGCAGGGACAGAATGTAGGAGGAACCATCCACCGGCTCGTCATTATACTGGGTGTTGTGTGCATCCATGAGAGCGTAAATATCCGAATCCGCTTCAGGCGTTGGTGTGGTCACGTAGACGGTCTCCTGAGTTTGCGAATTCAGCCATGGGAAGGTCATGGTGCTGGAGTCGTCCTGCTTCGGGACCTCCACCGTAACGCCGTCCCGAAGGGTAATGGTGTACTTACTGGACTGCATCAGCACCCGTTCCACCTTGTCCTCCGTCACCCACTGCTTAAAGGTGGAGTAGTCCACTTGAACTTCGTTGGCGCTGGCGTAGGAAGAGGAACAGCTTTTGAATACCATGGTCAGCACCAGAGCCCATAAGATCAGGGTAATGAGACCGAATGTGTTTCGCTTGTTGTTTCCTTTATCTGGTTTCAAAGGAGAATACCTCCGTATTTCGGCTTAATTTTATCTCGAAAAATCTTTGTGGTGGAAGTTATCATACCACATCCATACATTAAAAACAAGAAAGGCCGGTGTAAACTTTCTGTGAAGGTAGGAAATTTTTCTGAAAAACAAAAATGACCTTCCTGTTAATTTCCGCTTCCACCCCTGAGACAAATATGGTATAATAACGGCTAGGCAGCTAGCATACCCTCGATGCCAGTGCTTTTCTTGCCCTATGCGGGGGCAACCGTAAGAGTTTGCGCCTTGGGTTTGTTTGCGGGTGGGTGCTACACAATCGAAGGAGAGTACTTGCATTT
>JAYFPV010000390.1:0-8358 GCA_034927465.1 Lawsonibacter sp. | reverse complement strand
GCACAATGGATGAAGCTGTTCGGTGTGGACATCGAGCAGATCGACCAGCTGCAGATCGTGACCGAGGCGGAAAAGATCCCCGCTGACGAGGCCGCCCGCTATGCCGCTTGGGTCAAGGCCAATTACGGCAAACTGCAGTATGAGGAGGGCAAGTTCAGCGAAACCCATCTGGACAAGATGGTGCGCAGTTATCTGGCGGTCAAGCGCCTAACTGCGCGCTACGGGCTGGACTTTACCGGCATCAAGTGCCAGCCGGAAATGAGCAATGGCTATGTGTTGCAGTGCCTGACCGTGCAGCTGCTCAACGACCCTTATGATGCGGACGGAACCAAAAATCCGTTTGTCTGCAGTTGCGAGGCCGACTGCGATGGCGCGCTGACCATGCAGATGCTGCATCTGCTTTCCGGCGGCAAGCCCACCGCGCTGCAGGACATCTACTATTACGATGCGGGTAAGCTGGTGCTGGCTAACTGCGGGGCCTCCGCTTCTTGGTTTGCCAAACATGCGGCCGACCCGGACGAAAATCTGCGGGAGGTCCACCTGATCCCTCATGGCTTTGGCGAAGCGGGCGGCGCAGCTACTCAGTTCACCTTTGCCCCCGGCGAGTACACCTATGCCCGGCTGTTCCGCAAGGATGGCGTTTACAAGCTGGCCATCTGCCGAGCCACCGCGGACCTGCTGAGCCGCAGCGAGCTGGCCGGCTATTGCTGGTACCGGCCTACCGCCGTGGTGCGCGGTGTAGACGCGGAGATATTCTCCCACTTGTACGGCTGCAACCACCTGCACTGCGTGGCCGGCGACTATACCGCCGAGCTGGCCGAACTGGCGGGTCTGTACGGCATCGAATGCATCCGCCTGGATAAGACGAACGGATAAAGGAGTATTATCATGATTGAGATCACAAACAAATCGCCAATCATCATCGGCTGTGACCACGGCGGCTACCGGTTGAAAGGCTTTATTCTAGAGTTTCTGGACTCTGTGAGCATCCCCTATACCGACATCGGCTGCGATTCGGAAGAGATTGTCCGCTACCCCCATTACGCCAGCGAGGTTGCCCACCGCATCCAGTCGGGCGAGTACACCCGCGGCATCCTCATCTGCTCTACCGGAATCGGCATGTCGCTGGTGGCCAACCGCTACCCGGGCATCCGGGCCAGCGCGGTAACCGACCATTACACCGCTGCCATGACCCGCCAGCACAACGACTCCAACGTGCTCTGTCTGGGAGGTAAGATCATCGGCGAGTTCGTCGCCGTGGACATTCTGAAAGCATGGCTGACCAACGAGTACATAGGCGGCCGGCACGACATCAGCCTGGGCCTTTTAAAGGAAGTTGAACAAGAGGTCGCCGGCAAATAAGCGGCTCTGTCGCCCATCTCATGCAAGGAGAAAAGATATGAAACTATGCTATCAGGTCGCGACGCCCGACGTTGCGATCGCTGATTCAGTCACCGCGTATCAAGGCCCGCTGGAACAGTCCTTCGGCGATCTGGCAAAGCTGGGGTATGACGGCGTGGAACTGATGACGCTGGACCCGGACAAACTGGACTGGAACGAGGTCAAAACCACCGCGGAAAAGCACGGACTTTCGGTGGTGCTGGTCTGCACTGGCGAGGTCTACGGCCAGTTGGGCATCAGCTTTGCCGACCCGTCCGTCGCCATCCGCCGGCAGGCCATCGATCGGGTCAACCGCATCATCGACTTTGCTGGGTATCTGGGCACCAACGTGAATTTGGGCCGGGTGCGCGGGCAGTACCATGCTAACGTGCCCCACGACACTACCTGGAACTGGGCGGTCGAAGCCTTCCGCGAGATTAGCGACCACGCAGCCCCGCGGGGGGTCAAACTGGCGTTGGAAACGGTCACCATTATGCAGACCAACTTTATCAACACGTTGGCCGAGGCGGTAGAGATAATCCGGGACGTGGACCGGGAAAACTTTAGGCTGATGATGGACATTTTCCATCTGAATCTGGAAGAAAAGGATCTATTCGCCGCCATTGACGCGTACAGCCCCTACAATATCCACGTTCACCTGGCAGATAACAACCGCCGCTATCCGGGCCACTGCGGTCTTGATTTTGAAAAAATCTTCAAGGCCTTTCAAAAGAACGGCTACGACGGCGCATTCTGCACCGAAATCTTCCAAATTCCGTCGATGGCGGGCGCCGCGAAGGGTGCGATCGAGCATTTGGCACCGATCGCGGAAAAGGTATATGGCAGACCCTGCCGCAGACTGTAATCACAAGAGGGAGGAAACAAATATGTCTTTGTCCAAAGAACGGGCGCAGGAGCTAACGGGCCAGTGCGCTGAGTTTCGCCGCGCGCTGATCCGTCAGCTGCATGCCATCCAGACCGGTCATCCGGGCGGATCGCTATCCTGCTGTGAGATATTGACCGTTCTCTATCAGGAAAAAATGCAGATCGATCCGGCCAACCCAGCCATGGAGAACCGCGATTACTTTGTGCTGTCAAAGGGGCACGCCGCACCGATGCTCTATCTGAACCTGGCCGAAAAGGGTTTTTTTCCCAAGGAGGAGCTGACCCATCTGCGCCAGATTGACAGCATGCTGCAGGGTCATCCCTGTGCACATAAAATTCCAGGCGTTGAGCTTTCCACCGGGCCGCTGGGTCTGGGTCTTGGCGCGGCGCTGGGCATGGCGCTGGCCGAGCGGCCCAAGGGAAACGACAACTATGTCTATACGCTGCTGGGTGACGGCGAGACCGATGAGGGTGTCATCTGGGAGGCGGCCATGAGCGCCGCAAAGTATGGCGCCGACAACCTGGTTGCGATTCTGGACAACAACGGCGTCCAACTGGACGGCACGGTGGACGAGATCATGCCGCTGGGCGACGTGGCGGCCAAATGGGCGTCCTTCGGCTGGCGGGTTCTTCGCTGCGACGGTCATGATGTGACCAGCGTGGCCGACGCCATCGATGAAGCCAAACAAAAGACCGGCAAGCCCACCATCATCATTGCCAAGACCATCAAGGGCAAGGGAGTCTCCTTTATGGAGGGCAAAAATATTTGGCACGGCAAGGCGATCGACGACGACAGCTATGTAAAAGCAATGGCAGAATTGGGGGGCGAGGCATAATGGCAAAGATAATTGCGATCCGTGACGCATATGGCGACGCCCTGGCCAAACTGGGCGCGGAAAATGAGGATGTCGTGGTGCTGGAGTCCGATGTGGGCGGTTCCACCAAAAGCTGTGTTTTTGGCAAGCAATTCCCCGACCGCTATTTCAACGTGGGGATTGCCGAACTGGGCATGACCACCATGTCCGCGGGCTTTGCCCGCTGCGGCAAGATTCCCTTTGTGAATACCTTCTCGGTGTTTTTGGCCACCCGCGGCAGCGACGCCATCCAGAGCCTGGCCGCCTATGACAAGATGAACATGAAGCTGGCGGGCACCTACTGCGGTCTGTCCGATTCCTATGACGGCGCCAGCCACCAGGCCATCACTGACATGGCGTTCGTCCGCTCTATCCCCAACATGACGGTCATTTCTCCCTGCGACGCGGTGGAAACCGAAAAGGCCGTTTTCGCGGCGGCAAAGTACGACGGCCCGGTCTATATACGCCTGTCCCGTGCGGCGGCACCTGTGATCTATGATGAGGACATGAATTTTGAGATCGGCAAGGGCATCCTTCTGCGGGACGGCACCGATCTGACCATCGTGGCCACCGGCACCATGGTCTCCAGCGCGCTAGAAGCGGCCGATCAGTTGGCCGAAAAGGGCATCAATGCCGCCGTGATTGATATTCACACCGTGCTGCCTTTGGACGAAACGCTGATTTTGGAGTATGCTAAAAAAACAGGCTGCGTCGTTAGCTGCGAAGAGCACAGCATCCGCGGCGGTCTGACCAGCGCCGTGGCCGAGTGCCTGAGCGAAAACCGGCCAACCCTGCTGGGCTGTGTGGGTGTCACTGAATTTGCGGAGTCCGGCGACTACAACCAGCTGCTGGCCAAATACGGCCTGGACGCCGCAGGTATTGTGCGCAAATGCGTCCAGACCCTGGAAAAAAAGTAAAATCGGCCCGGGTGAGCGATCGCCATAGCCGTTGTGAAAAGGAGTATGTAATATGAGAGAATCCATCCATAAATATTTCAAGGTAGGCACCATCCAGTGGATGACCCACCCGGGCCGCGAGGTTATCGACAGTCTGGCCGAGCTGTGCCGCGATGATTATTTTGATGCGTTGGAAGTCTGCCGCATTCCGGACGAGGCCAAGCGCGAACAGGCGAAAAAGCTGCTGGCCGCCTCCCATGTTAAGGTCTGCTACGGAGCGCAGCCGCGGCTGCTGGGGCCAAAGCTGAACCCCAACGACATAGACGAAGAGGGCCGCAAAAAGGCGGAGGCCACCCTGATAGAAGCGGTGGACGAGGCCGAATATCTGGGCGCAAAGGGCATTGCGTTTCTGGCCGGAAAATGGAGCCCCGACACCAAGGACCAGGCCTATATTCAGCTGCTGAAGACCACCCGCGCCGTCTGCGACTATGCTGCTGCCAAGGGCATGATGGTGGAGCTGGAGGTCTTTGATTATGACATGGACAAGGCGGCCCTCATCGGCCCCGCGCCCTATGCTGCCAAATTTGCCGCCGATATGCGCACCACCCACGCAAACTTTGGCCTGCTGGTGGATTTATCACATTTCCCCACCACCTATGAAAACTCCAAGTTCGTCGTGCGCACGCTGCGCCCCTACATCACCCATCTGCACTTCGGCAACGCCGTGGTGAAAACGGGATGCGACGCCTACGGTGACAAGCACCCGCGGCTGGGCTTCCCCAACGGCGCCAACGACGTGACCAAGCTGGCCGACTATCTGACTGTACTGAAGGAAGAGGGCTTTTTCAACGCTGCCGACCCGATGGTACTCTCAATGGAGGTTTCGCCGTTCGGCGATGAGGACGCTTCCGTTGTGCTGGCCAACACGAAGCGCTGCCTGAACCGTGCCTGGGCCATGATAGAAGAATGAAGAGGAAGATAAAATGGGAAAGATCGTAGTACTGGATGGATACACGGAAAACCCCGGCGATCTGAGCTGGGATGAGTTAGGCAAGCTGGGAAAGCTGACGGTTTACGACCGCACCAGCCTGACCGACGAGAGCGAAGCCATCGCGCGCATCGGCGACGCCGAGATCGTTTTTACGAACAAAACCCCCATCACCAAAAAGGTCATCGACGCCTGCCCCAGCATGAAGTTTATCAGCATGTTGGCCACGGGTTATAATGTGGTGGACTATCTGTATGCGAAGGAAAAACGCATTCCAGTCACCAACGTCCCTACGTATGGCACCGCTTCAGTCAGCCAATTCTCCATCGCCCTACTGTTGGAGATCTGCCACCACATTGGCCACCACGATGCCTCCGTTCACGCCGGAAACTGGGCCAACTGCATCGACTGGTGCTACTGGGACTTCCCCCTCATCGAGCTGGAGGGCAAGACCATCGGCATTGTCGGGTTCGGCCGCATCGGCCAGGCTGAGGGCCGAATTGCCAAAGCGATGGGAATGAAGGTGCTGGCTTATGACCTGTATCCCAACGACTCGGGCCGAGAGATTGGTGAGTATGTGGACCTGGACACCCTGTACGCCAATTCCGATGTCATTACCCTCCATTGCAACCTGACTCCGGAAAACACCAACATGATCAACAAGGACTCTATTGCAAAAATGAAGGACGGCGTCATCCTCATCAACAACGCCCGCGGCCAGCTGATCCACGAGCAGGATGTAGCCGATGCCCTGAACAGCGGTAAGATGGGCGCCGCAGGGCTGGACGTGGTCTACTCCGAGCCTATCAAGGCGGATAACCCTCTGCTGCAGGCCAAAAACTGCATCATTACTCCCCACATCTCCTGGGCACCCAAGGAGAGCCGTCAGCGCATTATGGACTGTGCCGTGGCCAATGCTAAGGCCTATCTCCAGGGCGCTCCCATCAATGTGGTCAATAAGTAACCACGATGAAGAAGTGCATCATCATTTCCGACTCCTTCAAAGGAACCTTATCCAGCTTGGAAATCTGCAGAATTGCCTGCCAGTCTGTCCCTCGTTTCTTCCCGGAATGTGAAGTGGTCACGGTGCCTGTGGCCGACGGCGGCGAAGGTACGGTGGAGTGCTTTTTGGAGGCCATCCAGGCCGTGCCTGTGACGGTGCCCGCCAGCGGTCCCTACGGGGAGACCGTGGAGGCCATTTACGCCCGCGGCGGCTCCAAAGCCGTGATAGAGATGGCCAGCACAGCTGGTCTTCCCATGGTGGGGAATCGGCGTAATCCCGCTGAGACCACCACCTACGGCGTGGGTCAGGTGGTTCGCCACGCGGTGGAGCACGGCTGCACGGAGATTCTGCTCGGCTTGGGCGGCAGCGCTACCAACGACGGCGGCTGCGGTGCGGCCGCCGCGCTGGGCGTCAAGTTTTACGATCAGGCAGGCCGTTCTTTTGTCCCCTTGGGCAAAAATTTGGATCAGATCTGCCGAATTGATGTGTCTGAGGCCAAGCAGCTGCTGGGCAGCATCAAAATCACCGTCATGTGCGACGTAGAAAATCCTCTGTACGGCCCCACCGGAGCGGCCTACATCTTTGGCCCACAAAAAGGGGCCGACGAGGAAATGGTCCGGTGGCTGGACAGTCAGCTTCGTAAATTTGATGAGGTTCTGCAACGGGAGCTTGGGTGTTCTATTGCCCAAGTCCCGGGTACCGGCGCTGCCGGCGGCATGGGAGCCGGATGCATTGCATTCCTGGGAGCCGAGCTAAAGTCGGGCATCGAGGCCGTGCTCGATATGGTGAACTTTGAGCATTGCCTGGAAGGCGCCGACCTGGTTATTACCGGCGAAGGCCGCATTGACTCCCAAAGCCTCCACGGAAAAGTAATTTCCGGCATTGCCAGGCGGACCAGTCCGCGGCAGATTCCGCTGATCGCTATCGTGGGCGGCATTGCCGACAGCGCCGACAGTGCTTATGACTTGGGCGTCACCGCCATGTTCGGCATCGACCGGGAAGCTGTGGCCTTTGAGGTATATGCCCACAAAACCCAAGAGAATTACCGGCGCACGCTGGAGGATATTCTCCGGCTGATCCGTGCCATGAAACCATAACCTGAAGCCCAAATCGAAACACGACCCCCCCCGCAGCCCGGAGAAATCCTCGGCTGCAGGGGGGTATTTTCATGCGTTTGAACAGCAGACGGAGACGTTCAGACATACAGCGAAAACAGGAACCATCTGTTGCCGGTTTGTTCTTTTTTTATCCGATATCCCCCATAAATGCGCGTCGTGAGCCCGGCAGCGGCTGAGACAGTGGAGTATTCCGCCCAGTCGCTTTGTTTTCCATGGCGGAACTGGAAAAACGACCAACAAAAACCGGAGAGGACGGCTGGAAGGATCCGTACACAAGAGAATAGAAAATGCGTCCCCGGAGGGACGCATTCGAGAAAATTTGCTTATTTACGAAAACAATCGCTGCAATAGATGGGGCGGTCTCCCTTGGGCTCAAAAGGTACATGGCAACGCTTGCCGCACTCGGAACATACGGCATCAAACATAGGACGCTCAGTACGTCCGCCGCGAGCGTTACCCTTACGGGCATTGCGGCAGGACTTACAACGCTGGGGCTCGTTGGTAAAGCCTTTCTCTGCGAAAAACTCCTGCTCACTGGCAGTAAAGGTGAACTCTTGGCCGCAATCCTTGCAGACGATGGTTTTGTCTTGAAACATGTAATACCTCTTAAAAATTAGTTCGCCTTGTCTGGCGACGTAATAATCATACGTCAAGATGAGGAAAAAGTCAACAAAATGTTCTGACCATGTTGCAGGAAGAGAATATGCCCTTTTGGATGGTCTGTCTGATGTAAACGCTTCTACCGTGTCGATTGGGATGATGGAGGGGATTCGTGTGTTATGGCCAGATATCTGAAATATGGGTTTGGGCAAAAGAAGGACGCCCCAGTTAAGGGGCGGCCTCACCATCATCAACGATCTGTTGTAAAACAGCAATTATGTCATTCAGATTATTGAGGGGAACATTTCGGGAAAGCACTTCATTTTTTAGTTCGGCAGGCAGCGAATTGAGTTTTTCTTGCAGTACCGGGTTGACGTATGACATTCTTATCACCTCATGGATAGCTTGCCCAGCAAATTTTATTGTATCCGGCTGGGATAAAAGAAGCTGATCACACCGGCTGTTCGAGATCATGGAGGACGCACCCTCATGCGTTCACTTCTGTTGCGCCGAGCTGACGGGCAGGGACATGACGTGGGCGGTATTTCGCACGTGGTCGAAAGCTGCATTTAACGTGAAGGCCGATTACCAGAGTAAGCGGATAACCGGTGATGAACTGATGAAGACTGTAAGG
>JAYFPV010000366.1:0-5108 GCA_034927465.1 Lawsonibacter sp. | reverse complement strand
ATTGATTCCGCTAAAGGTAAAGTGGCTGGCCTGGGTAGATGCCGCTTTTTTTGCATATGACATTGGATTTTACCTTTTTTCCCGACTTGGGATTCTGGCTTTTCTGCCCCTTGTGGCCATTCTCAACTACTTCATCTTTTTCTGGGAGGACCTGACCAACCTTCTGCGCCGGGGCCGGGACCGTATTTCCCACCGAACCAGTCCCCAGGCAATCAATTTAAAAAAGGCCCAGAAAGATGTCCAGGAGCGGAAAGGCTACCTTCATAAATGCGCCGTGTGTGGCATCACAGACGCCGACGATCCCAACATGGAATTCCGCTACTGCTCCAAATGCAACGGCTACTACTGCTATTGTATCAACCACATTAACAACCACACCCACGTACAGTAAAAAAAGAAACCACGAAGTACCGCTTATGGTACTCCGTGGTTTTTGCCATGTAAAACACAGCAAAAAGCAAGTTGAATCGCACGTATCGCTCACCCCTTGTGGGGCACAACCGCGGTGCATGCGCAAAACCTTTCCCCCCTCATACGGCGTCCATAACATCGCGGCGCACCACGGGGTGCATGAAGTTTTCATGCCCGCTCCAGGGCCAGCCGGAATTCCTCCAGGGCTTGGGCCACCGTGGTAATTTGGTTCACCCGCCCCACCCCGGCCCCACAGAAGAACAGTCCCTCTTCCACGTTGCCCTTGACTGCCTCGATCAGCGCGTTTGTAATGCAGTAAGGCGTTTTGGCTGGGTCGCAGCGTTTGATGCACCCCGTGCACCACAGGGGCGCAATCCGTTCTCCCGATTCCATCCGACGCACCAACGGGGTCGCGATGGCCCGGCCCGGCATCCCAACGGGGCTGTGGATGATGCGAACATCCTCCGCACCGGCTTTGACAATCACATCCTTAAATCCCTGGGCAGCGTCGCACTCTTCCGTGGCAATGAGACGGGTGGCAATCTGCACCCCTGCAGCCCCCAGCGCACGGAAGCGGATCAGATCTTCTCCGCCCAGTCCTCCCCCGGCCACAAACACCGGAATCCTTCTGTGGTATTTCTGCTCATAGGGGCTCAGCTCCTCCAATACCTGGGGCAGAATTTCCTCCAAAGTCTGGGCATTTCCATCCAGCAGTTCCCCTTCCGGGAAGCCAAGGTGACCGCCGGCCTCCCGGCCCTCGATTACCACAAATTCCGGAGTCACCCCATATCGTTTGTCCCAGGTCTTTAAAATAAGTTTGGCGGCCCGGCCGCTGGACACGATGGGGGCAAGCGCTGTGTCCGTTCCGGCGGTCAGTCCAGGCAGCTCGAGGGGCAGCCCGGCCCCGGAAATAATGGCGTCCGCCCCCGCCTCCACGGCGGCCCGGACCAGCGAAGCATACTGCCGCATCGCCACCATGATGTTCACCGCCACCAGCCCCAGTCCCTTCGCAAGGGCTTTGGCTTTGACAATCTCTTCCTTCAGCGCACGGATGTTTGCTTCCTGGGAATTTTCTCGGAAATCTGCCTCCCGGTATCCCGGCTGGGCCGCACTGATGCAGCCCATTCCGCCGCAGGCCGCCACAGCTCCAGCCAGACCTCCCAAGGAGACTCCCACACCCATTCCACCCTGGAGAACGGGAAGTTTTAAGTTCTTCGTCCCAATTGGAACCATTTCCCCACCTTCTTAATTGTAAAAATCACAAAATTTAATTCAAATAATCGCATTTGATGATATCATAAAATGCGTTTTTGTCAAGGAAAACCCGAACCAGCTTTGCTGATTCGGGTTTTTTCAATGAGGTTTCTCTGCCTTTTCAGGCGAAGTGAATTCGCCCTGTGGAATTTCTCTGCCGCTGCGCGGCTTCGAAAAACGGCCGATCGACCGCCCCATCTGCGATGTGGCCCCGGCGAAGGGGCTCACCCCGCCGCCACAGCCTCCGCCACCCGAATCCCGTCCACGGCGGCACTCACGATTCCTCCCGCATAGCCCGCCCCTTCGCCGCAGGGATACAGCCCCCGAACGGGAGACTGGAAGCCATCATCCCGAAGAATCCGCACCGGGGAAGAGGATCTCGTTTCCACCCCGGTCAAAATCCCATCTGGATGGGAAAAGCCATTGAGCTTTCGATTCATCAGCAGCAGCGACTGCCGCAGCGTATCTGTCACATACTCAGGCAGACAGTTATCCAACTCGGTCCAGGTCACCCCGGGGCGATAGGTGGGCAAAATCGACCCCGGCCCTTCCGAGGGCCGCTTGGCAAGAAAATCCTCCACCCGCTGGACCGGAGCCGCAAAGCCTCCACCGCCCAAGCGGAATGCCGCGCGCTCCCATGTCTCCTGGAACCGAACACCGGCGAGCACATCTTCTCCCGGAAAATCCTCCGGTCCGACGCCCACCAACAAACCGCCATTGATGTTCGCCCCGTCCCGGGCGCGAAGACTCATCCCATTGGCGACCACGCCCCCCTGCTGGGAAGCGGCGGCCACAACCTGACCTCCGGGACAAACGCAGAAGGTAAAGGCAGACCGTCCATTGGGCAGATGACAGGCCAGCTTGTAGTCCGAGGGCGACAGCTGCTGCCATTCCGGCCCGTACTGCTGCCGGCTGACCGATGCCTGGCTGTGCTCCACGCGCACGCCGATGGCAAAATTCTTTTTCTCCATGGGCACCCCCGTATCCCGAAGCATAGCAAAGGTGTCCCGGGCCGAGTGTCCGGGGGCCAGCACCAACGCATCGCAGCGCAGCTCGTAAGTGCCCTGACTTCCCTCTACGGAAATGCCGGTCAGCTGTCCGTTCTCCACCCGAAGCACGGACATCCTATGTCCAAATCGGATGTCGCAGCCAAGCGACAGCAGCTCCTGTCGGATGTGCTTCACCACCTGGCACAGAACGTCGGTTCCTATGTGGGGCTTATTGGAAAATTGGACATCGGTGGGGGCTCCCGCTTCCACCAACGTCTCCATCACCGCCGTGATTCTGGAGTCGTGGGTGCCGGTAGTTAGCTTGCCGTCGGAAAAGGTGCCCGCACCCCCCTCTCCAAACTGGACGTTGCAGTTGTCGTCCAGCTGCCCCGTGCTCCAAAACTGTTCCACATTCGCCGTCCGGGTATCCACGTCCTGTCCCCGCTCCAGCACGATGGGGGATAGGCCGCTGCGCGCCAGAAACAGGGCGGCAAACAGACCCGCCGGCCCCATTCCCACTACCACCGGGGCATGGGACGACCGCCGGGTCACGTCCGGAAAGCAATAGGGCTCCCGCTGCACCAGGCTGATGTTCCGGCCCGGCGCGGCGCTCACCAGCGCCTCCTCCCCTGGCATGGACACCTCCACCGTGTATACATAGTGAACATCCCGCTTCCTGCGGGCATCAATAGACTGGCGAACAATGGAAAGCTCCCCCAGCGCCCCGGGGCGCACTCCCAGTGCCTTGGCCGCCTGCTCTCTCAGTAGGTCTATGTTTCCGCCCGGAAGGAGGGACAAATTCCCGATCTGTATCATACCATCACCGAACCGTTCTTTTCAATTTTTTGGACTGGCCAGCCGCCTTATCCTGTTTTTTCTCGTCAGACAAGAATCGGCGCTGTCCATTTGCATGCCGACCTGGGGCAAACGATGGCCGCCCAATGTGTCGGACGGCCATCGCTCTCGGGACGCATGCCCGAATCGTTGCTTCCCGCATGCCTGTGCGGGTCTTTCCTGTTTTTTACTCAACCACCACAGCGGTGCCGCTGGCTGTCACCATCAGCATGCCGTTGTTGGCGCCCAATACCTCGTAGTCCACGTCAACCCCAACCACCGCATTTGCGCCCAATGCCTGCGTCCGCTGTGCCCATTTTAAATTGCATCGACATACCCCTCAATGTCAAACCGCTCCAACGGACTGTCCTTCCGCAGGTACAGCGGGTGATGGGGGTGCCCCTTTTTTGATTTCCGCCCCGCAGAATACCACCGTGCCCCCCTGCTCCGGCCGATGGCGATCATATCCCGGACACAGACAGGTAAGTACTCCCTCTTTTCAATGATAGTACCCCAGGCAGCCCAGACCGCAGGCGTCCCCGTCTGGTCCAAAGATAGCGCATAATCAAAGGCTTTCATATTCTGGACATGAAGCTCCTGATTATAGGTCCACTCCATATCGTCCGGCTTGGTGGCCCGCTGGGCATAAACATTAAACATCAAAAAGCTGTCATATCCATTGTGAAGAGCCACCCGCTCCACCGACTTTAAGGTATTGTCCAGATCATCTGGGACCGCAGTGGAAGGATTGATGCCCACGCAAATCAGCGGCTTCTCCCCACGGGTACCCAAAATATACCGATACTCCGAGTAATAATTCGGAACATAGATCCATTTTGCACTGTCGTAATTCGGGCTTGGCCCGTTGGCCATCTCAAGTGCCCGGTCAAAGTCCGCCAATTCCAGCAGACTGGTTTCGCAGGCCGGAATATGCATCGGCTCGCCCCCTTCTTTCGCTCCGCCCTCTTCAGCCTCAGCTCGGTCGCCTAGGTTGTTGGCATTTGCTCCACGGTCGCAAACATTTCCAAATATTTTTAAACTATTTTCGTTGATCCCCAAGGGAGAGCCTGCTATAATCAAGTTTGTGCCGCAGTCGCCGCATTATTTTTGGTTGACCAAAATCAGCCCCGACAGGCACAAAACGATCCCCATGATCTGCTGCAGCGAGATAGTCTCCTGGTAGAGCAGCCGTCCCACAAAGATCAGGCTCACAGCCAACAGGATGCTGGAAACCAGGGGCCCCAGGTTGATATTCCATCCCACCTTATACATCAGGATATTGCCGGCCTCCAAGCCCACAATGGCCACTGCCAGCACAATGGTCGCCCAGTTGAGATGGGACAGCTCCTGGGTCAGCTTTTTGGTGGGGCTGGTCAGATAGTACGCCGCAATGGTCAGCACAGCCCCGATCACATAGGTCACCGCCAGAGAGGCAAAGGTGTTGATCTTCGGGGATATCGATTTGGCGCAAATATGGTAAATCACATTGGAGCAGACCACCGTAAGAATCGGAAGATAAAAATACATCCTCAATTTGACCTCCAGTCATAGCAGCACGGTGGGGGAATTCCATCACGGCCTCAAAAGCACTATATCAAACGCCCTGTGCTTTGTCAAACA
>JAYFPV010000011.1:0-8463 GCA_034927465.1 Lawsonibacter sp. | reverse complement strand
TTATTCTGTTTGCCAGTGTGCTTTATAACCTGATCTTTCAAGAAGAAAAAATCCCAGATAAAGTAAATGCGGCCATGATCCTGATTCCGCTGGCATTGCGGATTCTGATGATAAAGTGAGGGGGCAGCAGAGAATGAAAATGGGCAAAAAGAACATTCTCGCTGCCATTGCAGTGCTGGTTACAGCGGCCTTGGTCGCGACGCTGGCAGGAATGAACTTTTATTCCAAACGCACGTTTCAGGAGGATATCGTTGCCGGACCCGGAGTCACGTCTACGTTCCAGTTGAGCAAATATAACCAGAATCTGGCCGGGACGATCGGGGACGTGACGGTTTATGTGCTTCAGGGCGAAAAGGAAGGCGGCAGCGTATTGGTGTTGGGCGGCACACATCCCAACGAGCCTGCCGGACACATGGCAGCCGTTTTGTTGGAAGAAAACGCGCAGGTGGAGCAGGGAACCATTTATGTGATTACCAATGCCAACAACAGCGCGTTTACGCAAAATGATCCACTGGAAGGTGCGCCCCAGTACATCCACTTTACCACGCCGACCGGGGAAACCCGCACCTTTAGCTATGGTTCCAGAGCCACCAATCCCATCGACCAGTGGCCGGATCCGGACATTTATACCCATTCGTCCGGCCAGACGTTGTCCGGATCTGAGACCCGCAACCTGAATCGTTGCTATCCGGGGATTGAGGACGGAACAATTTCCGAGCAGGTGGCCTATGCTGTTACAACAATGATTCAGACACTGGACATCAGTATGGAGATTGACCTGCATGAGTCCAGTCCGGAATATGCGGTCAACAACGCCACCGTGGCGCATGAGCGCGCCATGTCCATTGCCGCAGAAGGAGTTTTGAATCTTCAGCTGGAAGGCATCCAGATGAATCTGGAGCCATCCCCTGCAACGCTGCACGGCTTGACCCATCGCGAGTTGGGCGATTTTACCAACACATATGCGCTTTTGATGGAAACCGGAAATCCGTCCCAGGGCCGCCTGCGTGGGCGTACCAACGAAGAACTGGCATTGACAGGACAGGATCCCTGCTATGCCATTGCCAAAAAGCTGGGGCTGCTGTATGTAGATTATTCCAGCGGGTCCCTACCCATTGAACTGCGTGTGGGGCGTCATCTGCAGGGGATTACAGAGTATATCAATGCGTTCAATGACAACTCAGACTTACAGATTAAAGTGAGCGGCGTCCCAACCTATGACGAGATGGTGAAAAGCAACGTAGGCGATTATCTGCGATAAGTTTTCCTTTCGTGTATTCTGTTTTAAGCAAAATTCTTTGGCCGAAACAAGAAAGACCCATAAAAGAAGACGGCGAGCTCCAACCCGGAGACCGCCGTCTTCTTTGTTCGGAATTTGGTGGAAAGAGAACCATGGAAGATCAGAGCAGCTGCAAACATCAGCGCACAATAAATTCAAAATTCTCCCCATAGCCGATCTGGTAGCTGGAGTGGACCGTCTGCCCATCCAGCCGGATCACACGTCCGCGCATTTCCAGCTGGGGGGTATTGCGCGATACCTGAAGGAATTTGGCGGTTTTGGCATCGGCCCGCACAATGCGCAGCTTCATGGTGGTGCGCCGCAGCTCAATTCCTTTCTCTTCCCGGAGATAGCGGTAGGTGGAGTCGTTTTCCAGATCAATGGACAGCAGGTAGGAGTATTCCAAGGGATAAAAATTGTCCTCCAGAACTAAAGGCCGGTCTCCCGCATAGCGCAGACGTCGGATTCGTACTGCTGGCTCCCCCTCCTTCAGACCAAGCATCTCCCGCACGGCGGCCGAGGTTTGGGCGGAGATCCCGGCCTCTAGGAGCTTGGCCCGGGCTTTCAGGCCGTTTGCCTCGCACATTTCGGTAAAACTAATGGGGCCTTCGTCAAAACGTCGGGTAAGCTTGGGGGAGCAGATGAAGGTGCCTTTTCCCTGCTTTTTTTCCACCAGCCCCTTGGTGACCAGCTCATCCACCGCACGGCGAATGGTAATACGGCTGACGTTGTACCGGTCCGACAGCTCTACCTCGGTGGGCAGACGCCCCGTCTGGCTGAAGATGCCGGTTTCAATATCCCGGTTCAGCTGATCCACGATCTGCACATAAAGCGGGACGATGCTGTTATGATTTAAACTTGTTTCCATAGCAGAAGGCACCATCTTTTTCTTTAATTTATATCAACATATAACGTAATGGGAATAAAAAACAAGTTGTTCCATGACATCCTACATGGTATGTACGAATTATAACACATAATTCGATTTGTCACAAGGATATTTTGTGTGGTTTTACTTATTTAGACGGAGATAAGCAAGCACAGCAGAACTGCTTGAGTTAGTAAAAAGAGAACCGTGAATGCTGTTTGGGGCCGGATGCAGCTCGCTGCGCACACCATCTATTTACCTGTGTCAGACCGTTGACGCAGCTGGATTGACTTGCTTCGTGTCGGGCGGGAACGCTGTCAGGGTTGACAAAGCAAAAGGCAGGCACCTGAGCGGTGCCTGCCTTTTGCTTGAAGTGGGGAAGAGGCTTAATAATCAAATTTCCACATATAGCGGCGATAGGACAGGGGGTGCATGCGCACGTCGGCCATTTCGGCGATGAACTGCTTGGAAATGGGATGAAGCAGAAGAGCGTTGAAGTATTCGCCTACCCCCTCGTCCAACTTGCCCAGCCCCAGGGCTTGGGCGTCAATGATCCAGTGGTGGCCGCCGAACTGTTCCAGGAAGCGTTCAGCCCGCTCGTCTAGAGGACGGGTGCGGCCCACGCTCTTAAACAGCAGGATGGCCAGATTTGCATCACAGGTCTCAAAGGCCCCGTGGAAATACTCCCCGGAGTGGACGGGGACACAGTGGACCGTTTGCATTTCCTGGAAAAAGCAGAATGCGTCGGAGTAGGCGACCTCCCAGGCGGCCCCGCTGCTCATGACATTCCACACGGTGTCGTCTTTATAAGTCATGGCGAATTGGGCGGCTGCGGTCTTAACATTTTGGTGGGCCAGACGGTAAATTTCGGGCAGTTGCTCAAATGTCTCCATAGCCTTGTCATAGGCCAAATAGCCGTCATACTCTTTCAGCAGCCAGAAGGCAATTTTCAGTGCGGTACCCTGGCTGTTGTAATGAACCAGGGAGGCATCCTGATACCACTCGTCGGCGTGGTAATAGGTGATGTAGTAGTTGGCCGTCTGCGCGGTGAGGGAGTCGGCGTAGCCGGACAGGCCGATGGTGACGGCCCCCTTCGCTTTGGCCACCCGCAGGGCTTCCACCGTCTCGGGGGTAGCCTTGGTGGAGGTGGCAATAACCAACGTGTTCTTGCCCACTGTTTTGGGTGTGGCATTGACAAATTCACTGCTGTTATAGCCCTGAACCCGAAGCGTGCTCTCTTGGTTTAGCAAATATCGGGCTGGATAGGAGGAAGCATAGGAGCCGCCGCAGGCGACAAATATGACCTGGCTCAGACCGCCGTTGGCGTCCAGATCGGCTTTGGCCTTGCACATGACCTCCGTAACTTCCTGCATACCTTTAATCATAGGTTTTGTCCTTCCTTTCTTCGTGTCAGCGGAGGGAGGCGGTTGCCTGCTCGTCAACGCTGTAGTGAATGCCAACCACCCGGATGACAACGCCGTACAGGTCCTTGGCTGCCGAAAGGCTTACTTTGCCTTCCATCACGTCCTGCAGCACCTGTTCCACGGGGCGCTTTTTTGGGTCGCCGTAGCCGCCGGCACCGGGAGTGATTACCCGGATCACGTCTCCCTTTTTCAGGGGTAGGCTGGTGGTCTTGTGGCCCATTTGAGTGACACTGCCGTCTTCCACAGATACCCGGTAGAATGCGCCGGCACCGCCTTCCTGACCGCCCGCCAGGCCCCAAGGGTGGAATTTGTGGCGATCGCCCAAACCGGTGTAGAGCACGTCGCTCTGCAGAATCTCCAGCTCCCGCTCGATGCCCAGTCCGCCTCGCATTTCGCCGGCTCCGCCGGAATCGGACTTCAGCTCGTACTTCCGAGCCAAAATCTTGGTAAATTCCATCTCGGTGGCCTCAATGGGCATATTGGAGGTGTTGGTCATGTTGACTTGAACACCGGATAAGCCGTCCAGATGGCGGGAGGCTCCACCGCCGCCAGCGATGACTTCGTGGAAGATGAAGACGCTGTCGGTGCCGATGGCGCCATCGCCGGCCAGGATCGTGGTGGTACAGGCACCGTTGCCCGCGGTAACGGCGGTATCCGGGAAGACCGGAGCCAGCGCGCCAAAAATGGCATCCGGAATACGCTGGGAGCAATCTATTTGAGCGCCGACGGGGCTTGGCTCGGTGGGATTGACAATGCATCCCTTGGGGGCGATGATTTGGATGGCGCGGTTAATGCCCTCGTTGGCGGGGATGTCGTCGCCCATGAGGGCCTTAACCGAGAAGAAAACAGCCGCTTTGGTGCAGGGGTAGGGCACATTGATGGGGGCCTTAATCTGGGCGGCGGTTCCGGTAAAGTCGAAGGTCAGGTTGTCGCCGGACACCGTAACCTTTACCTTGATGGGCAGGGGGTCCGGATACTTGTCGCCGCAGCCGTCCACATAGTCGGTGTAGCTATACTCGCCGTCGGGCAGGGTGGACACCACCGCCCGGACGCGGCGCTCGGAGTAAGCCACCAACTCCGCCATGCAGTCGATGAGCACGTCTCCATAACGGGAATAGGCCTCCTGAATGCGCTGTACGCCGATCAGGTTGGCGGACATTTGGGCAGTCAGGTCGCCCTCGCGCTCCTGGGGCACGCGAGTGTTATCCAGCAGAAGATCCATGACGCTGGAAATGGGTTCGTTGTCCTTGCAGAGGCGGATGACGGGGATGCGGATGCCCTCCTGAAACAGGCTGTCCGCGTCGCCGGAGGTGGAGCCGGGCACTTTGCCGCCGATGTCGGAGTGGTGGGCAATGTTGGCAATCCATCCGACCAGCTTCCCCTGGGCAAAGGCGGGGGCGGCGATGACAATGTCCGGCAAATGGTTGCCGCCGCCGTGGTAGGGGTCATTGGCAATGAACATGTCACCGGGGCGCACGTTCTCACGACCAAACTTTTCATAGATGTTGGGAACCACGCTGAGCATGGAACCCAGCAGGGCGGCAAGGCTTTCCACCTGGGCCACACTGTTTCCGTCGGGGTCAATGACGGCGGTGCACACGTCGCGGCGCTCCTTCATGTTGGTGGAATAGGCGCTGCGGACGATGATGCCGTAGGTTTCTTCTGCAATGGACATCAGCAGGTTGCGAACCACTTCCACCGTGACCGTATCAATTTTTCTCACCATCTTACTTCACCTCGTCATCCTGGATTTTCAGGTTATGATAGCCATCCACATGGATGGTCCAGCCGGCGGGCACCACCAAAGTGGTGTCCATCTGCTCGCAGATGCAGGGGCCGGAAATGACCTGACCGGGCACGAATTCTTCCCGCAGATAGACCGGGGCTTCCACATACTCCTCACGGCCCTGGAAGAGGACGCTGCGGGTCTCAATGGGCAGTGGCAAGGGGGCCTCTGGGCGAAGAGAATCGGGCGCTAACTCGGGCTTGTCGATGACGCCAACGGCGTAGACCCGGTAGCTGACGAACTGAACCACTGCATTTTCCTTGCAGTAGCCGTAGCTGCGCTTGTGCTCAGCGTGGAAGTGGGCCAGAGCCTGCTTCAGCGTCTCTTCCGTCATCTCGCCGGCGGGGACGGGAATACAGATTTCGAAGTTTTGGCGCTGGTACCGCATATCCACGAAATATTCGAAGTAGCGGCGTTCACGGGGGACGCCCTCTTTGTCCAGCAGGGCGGTACCCTGCTCTTCCATATTCTGAAACTGCTGGTTGATCTTGTCCAGATTGTCTGCCTCTCCATTCACCACTTTGGTGCGGGACAAATCGAATTTGGTGTCGGCCAGCAGAAGGCCCAAAGAGCACAGTGTGCCGGGGTGGGGTGGGATCAGAACTTCTTTCATCCCAAGCTCCTTGGCCACCTCGCAGGCGTGAAGAGGACCGGCACCGCCGAAGGCCATCAGACTGAATTCCCGCACATCATAGCCCTTCTCTACCGAGACGCTTCGGATGGCGCGCACCATGTTGGAGTTGACCACGGTGATGATTCCGTTAGCGGCCCGCTTCAGGTCCAGGTCGGACTTGTCACAGATTTTGGTCTGAATGGCCTGCTTAGCCAGCTCAATGTCTACGTCCATGCGGCCGCCCAGAATTTTCTTCTGGTTCAGCTTGCCCAGAACGATATTGGCGTCCGTCACACAGGGATTTTCTCCGCCCCGCATGTAGCAGGCAGGACCAGGAGTGGCACCCGCGCTTTGGGGGCCAACTTTCAACGCGCCGCCGTCGTCAATTTTGGCGATGGAACCGCCGCCGGCGCCGATGGTGATGATGTTGATCATGGGAATGCGGGCCGGAAAACCCTCCACGGTGCGCTCGTTGGACACCTGGGGGGTGTAGTGTTCAATGAGGGAGATGTCGGCGCTGGTTCCGCCCATGTCGAAGGTAATGATTTTATCCGCCTCACACTGTTTGCCAATAAACGCGGCGGCAATGACGCCGGCGGAAGGGCCGGACAGGGCGGTTTTAATGGGGCAATCAATGGTCTCCTTGATGGAAATGATGGAGCCGTTGGACTGAGTGACATAGGGTTCCACCTGAATGCCGATGTTTTCAATGGAATCCCGGAAGTTGTTGACATACTGCTTCATCACGGGACCCAGGTAGCTGTTCATCACGGTCGTGCTCATGCGGCTGAACTCCCGGAACTCGGGGGCGAGCTTGCTAGAGACGGTAACATAAACTTCGGGAAATTCCTCTTGAATAATTTCCTCGATGCGCAGCTCGTGGACCGGATTGATGAAGGAGAACAGCGTGCACACAGCAATGGCGGCCACGCCCTGGGCCTTTAAGTATCGGACCACCTGACGGGTTTCCTCTTCGTCCAACGGGGTCTCAACCGTGCCGTCGAACAAAATACGCTCGGTGACCGTGCAATTTAGACCGGAGGGGACAAGGGGATATGGCTTCTGTGCCTGGAGGTTATACAGAGAAGGACGGCGCTGTGTGCCGATCTCCATCAAATCCTTGAATCCTTTGGTGGTGATCAGGCCCAGGCGGCAGCCTTTCTTTTCAATCAGAGCGTTGGTGCCCACCGTGGTGCCGTGAGCCAGATAGCTGACCTCCTGGGGGCCGGCTTTTTTGATGTCCAGAACATCCTGGACCCCTTTCACGATGGCTTTGGACGGGTCCGCAGGAGTGGAGCTGTCTTTGTAATGGAACAGTTCCCCAGTTTCCTGGTTGAAGACGGAGAAGTCTGTAAATGTGCCGCCCACGTCAACGCCAATCATATAAGACATGTAAGTTCACCTCATCTATAATTTTGAACGCGCCCCGGATCTTGACCGTCCGCCCGGAGCTTGGGTTTTGCAGTTCGAAAATATATCGTCATATAACATCATATACTTTTCGAAGATAACATAACCCAATTTGCGGCAGTTGTCAACCCCTATTCCGGAAAAATATGATGGTCCCGCAGCCAGGTCACGCTCTGCCGGTCAGCCGAGCGGGGATCTTGGCGGTAGCGCGGGTCGTTGAATTCGAACCCATACATCCCGGTGTATCCGCTGGATTCAATCGCCTCCAGGTATTGGGACAAAGGCAGATCCCCATCGCCCAGAGCCATGTGGATGGCGGGGTGGGAGTCGTGAAGATGGACGTGCCCCAGCCGGGGACCGTGGGCCAGGTAGCGGGGTAGGTCGTGGCCCATATAGACCATCTGGCCGATGTCAACCATAGCCAGAGTACTGTCCCTTGGAAGCAGATCCAGCATTTCCCGCTGCTGTTCCGGGGTGTTGAGCACGTTGGAGGACAGAGGAGTCAGGGTTTCCAGAACCAGCTTGACGCCGCTGTGCAGGCCATATTTGGCCAGCTGGGTCAAACTGTCGGTGCTGCGCTTCCAGGCCTCGTTCACCGGGCGGTTGAAATAACCGCAGCCGGCGGTGACCAGAACCATAGGACATTCCAGTGTGTGGGCCGTATCGATGGCGCGCTGAAAGTTGCGAATGCTGTATGCGCGCAGAGGGTCCTCTTCCGATGCAAGGTTGACCGGGTAGGAGCACTGTTCCGGGGTGATGCAGCACACCCGCAGCGCCCGCTCGCGTATCCGCTGGACTGTTCGGGCCAGAGCGGCCCGGTCCAGAATGTCCAAACAGAGGTGGGGAGCCGCCGCCCATAGCTCCACCGCTTCGATTTCAAGTTCCACAGCAGTGTCCAAAAAGTAGTCCAAGGGATAGCGCAGATAGTGATAACTGCCCAAGGCAAACCGATCTTTTGCGATGTGTTTCATCATAGCTCTCCGTATATCCGAGCCCGCATCAATTCTGGAACTGGGGTGCCGCAGCCGAATGCTCCTCGGATCAGGCAGGTGTGAGCGGAAAAGGAGGCGGCCGAGGAAAGCG
>JAYFPV010000072.1:0-1787 GCA_034927465.1 Lawsonibacter sp. | reverse complement strand
ACTGAAGGAGCTGCGTGAAAAGGTGCCCGTGCCACTGGTGCTCCACGGCGGATCCGGCACCGGCGACGAAAACCTCGCAAAGGCCTGCAAGATGGGTATTTGCAAGCTGAATATTGCCTATGACCTGTACCGCGGCGCACTGGATGAGCTCGCCAAGGTAGATATGTCCGGAAACGCGGCCTATGGCATGTACCAGATCATGGGACAGGGCATTAAGAATGCCGCCATGCACGCCATGGAGATCTGTGGGTCTGTCGGAAAGGCGTGACTTCCCATGCTGAAAGGAATTGGAGTCTCTAAGGGGATTGGCCGGGCGCCAGCCCTGTGCTATGTCCCGTGCACAGCGGAGATCCCAGCGGGACCTGCGGCGGACCGGGCGGCCGAGGCGGCCGCCCTCCGCCGAGCCGTTGATGCGGCAATCGACGAGAACCAAGGTCTTTATCAGGCGGCACTGAAACGCGCCGGAGAGACCGAAGCAGATATCTTTGCAGCCCACAACATGATCCTGGAGGATGAGGATTCCTTCTTTCTGCCCGCCCAGGAGTTGATTGCCGATGAAGGCGTCAACGCGGCCGCAGCCGCAGCCCGGGTGCTGGATGAAATCGCAGGGATGATGGTCACCGTTGAGGATGCTCATCTCAGAGAACGCGCGGCCGATTTCCGCGATGTGCGGGATCAGGTGATTCGGCATATTCTGGGGCTTCACTCGGTGGATCTAAGCGCGCTGGAAAAGAATGTGATTCTGGTTGCAGTGGACCTCTCTCCTTCCGACACAATCCGAATGGATGTGGCCCACATTGAGGGCATCATCTGTCAGGAGGGGGGCAAGACCTCTCACACGGCGATTTTGGCCAAGGCCATGGGCATTCCAGCGATTATGGGCTGCGCCAGGGTGCTGGATCAGGTGAGCGACGGAGAGATCGTCCTGATGGACGGTGTCTCCGGTGAGGTTGTCTGCGCGCCGGACGAGGCGTGCTGCCGGGAGTTCGAGCGCCGGGCTGCAGAGCTGGAGACACTGCGGCAGCAGCAGGAGCAGTATCGGGGCAGAGCGTCGGTCACTGTGGATGGACACAGGGTCAAGGTGTGCGCCAACATCGCCTCCCCGCTTGAGTGCAGCGCTGCGGTGGAGCAGGACTGCGAAGGGGTTGGACTTTTCCGCAGCGAATTTCTGTTCATGGACCGCGACACGCTTCCCGATGAAGAGGAGCAGTACGAGGTGTACAGAAAGACGCTGGAGCTGGCAGCCGGTCGGGCTGTTACCTTCCGGACACTGGACGCCGGCGGGGATAAAAAACTTCCACTGCTCACGGAGCATGAGGAGAATCCCTTCCTGGGCTACCGGGCCATCCGGATTTGTCTTGCCGAGCCCGATATGTTCAAAACGCAGCTCAGAGCGCTCTACCGCGCCAGCGCCTACGGTCGGCTGCGGATCATGTTTCCCATGATCTCATCGATAGAGGAGCTGCGCGAGGCGAAGCAAATTGCCGCGCAGATCCGCGCGGAGCTGAAAGCGGAGGGCGTGCCTTTTGATGAAAAGGTTCCCGTGGGTATTATGGTGGAAATCCCATCGACGGCAGTTGCGGCAGACCTCTTTGCGCGGGAGTGCGATTTCTTTTCCATCGGAACCAATGATCTTGTGCAGTACACCGTGGCTGTGGATCGGGGGAACAAAAAGATTGAACGTCTTTATACCCACTACCACCCTGCGGTGCTCCGCCTGATTCAAAATACGATCCGCGCGGCCCACAATGCGCGCATCCACTGCTGTATGTGTGGTGAGGCTGCGG
>JAYFPV010000257.1:0-5432 GCA_034927465.1 Lawsonibacter sp. | reverse complement strand
AAAGAATGCCCTTCGTCAGATTCGAAAGGAAATGTAATAGCCCGATACCATTAAAAGGGCCCGCCGCAATGTGCGGCGGGCCCTTTTAATGGTAAAAGCAGAAAGCATTAAGATTTAGCAAAAGTCTTTACATTGGTTTTGTGGCCGACCCATTCGCGCCACAGGAAGATTCCAAGGAACAGGATCGCGGTCAGAATTCCGACGGGGTAAGCGATGGAGACGGGCAGGTTCAGACACTCCTTCGCCTGGAAGAAGTACGTAATGGACACGGCCGACATAAAGGTTGCAGGTAGCACAGCCATAAAGCAGGCGACAGGGGGGAATCCGTTGCGATGCAGATAGACTGCACCGGCCCACAAAACCATCATGGCCAGAGTCTGGTTGGACCAGGAGAAATATTTCCACAGAATAGCAAAGTCTCCCCAGCGAGTCATCAGTGCGCCAATGCCCAGCAGGGGGACGGATAGGTACAGACGGTTCTGCCACTTGCTTTGGTCGATCTTGAACCAGTCGGCCAACGTAAGACGAGCGGAGCGGAATGCGGTGTCGCCGGACGTGATGGGGCAGGCAATCACGCCAAGCAGAGCCAGAACACCACCGATTGGGCCCATCATGGAGGTGCAGATTTGGTTGACCACAACAGAGCTGCCACTGGCCAAAGCGGTGCTCAGATTTCCAACAGTACCAAAGAAGGTAACGCCGGCTGCAGCCCAAACCAGAGCGATAACGCCCTCAGCCACCATGGCTCCGTAGAAGATCTTGCGGCCTTCCCGCTCAGAGGTCATGCAGCGGGCCATCATGGGGGACTGGGTAGCATGGAAGCCGGAGATCGCGCCGCAGGCCACACTGACAAACATCTGGGCCCAAATGGGAGCGTTGGCGGGATGCCCGGTTCCAGCAACACCGATGTACTGCCACATCTCAGGCATGGAGGAACGATAAGTGGGGTTGAACAGCATAACCCCCATCAGGCCAAACGCCATAATAATTAGGCTGACGCCAAAGATGGGATACAATTTACCGATTACTTTGTCGATGGGCAGGAACGTGGCAATGAAATAATAAATCAGCACCACGGCCAGCCAGAAATTGGCATCCAGGGAGTCAGGAGTAAGGATAGCCAGCAGAGCGGCAGGGTTTTTGGAGAAGTTGACACCCACCAACACCAGCAGGACGACGGCGAAGATACGCATCACGAAAAGCATGTACTTACCAAGATAGATTCCCACAATTTCAGAGATGGAAGCGCCGTTGTGACGTTCGCTGAGCATGCCAGACAGAAAATCGTGGACACCGCCGCCCAAAATTGTACCAAAGACGATCCACAAATAAACTCTTGGCCCCCAGCAGGCGCCGGCCAGCGCACCAAAAATTGGTCCAAGACCGGCGATGTTCAAGAGCTGAATCAGGAACAGCCGCCAAGTCTTCATAGGGGTATAATCTATGCCATCAGGGTGAGCAACCGCAGGAGTAGGGCGATCATCAACACAGAAAACCTTCTCGACAAGCTTACTGTACAATGCATAGCCCAGCAACAGGACCGCAAGGGAAATTAGAAATGTGAGCATACTGTTTTCCTCCTTTTTAATCGTTGCTTTTTCATACCGCCATAACATGAAACGGAACAAAAAAGCATTTGCCTGTATTCACGCATAAAATAAGGAAAAATGCACATAAACAGCCGCCTTAAATGGCACATTTATTATAACACTACACAAAAAATAATCAAGAGACGATGAATGGGATAATGTTCGAGGTTCTGTAAAAAAATTCAAAAACTGTAAAGGGTACAGAAATTATCCAAGTGCTACATCCAGAATCATCATGATCAAAAATCCGGCCATCACGCCAAGAGTGCCGGAATGACCGCCTTCGGAGAGATTAGCTTCCGGGATCAGCTCTTCCACAACAACGTACAGCATAGCGCCCGCAGCAAAAGAGAGCAGCCAAGGCATAAGAGGCTGAATGGAACCAACCGCCAGAACGGTAAGCAGTCCGAAAACAGGTTCTACAAGACCGGACAGAGCACCCATGACAAAGGCTCGGGTCCGGCTCATGCCTTCCTGATGCAGGGGAAGTGCGATGGCGGCTCCCTCAGGGAAATTCTGGATTCCAATCCCCATGGCCAGGGCCATGGCGGCAGTGAGGAGGGCGGGGTCATCGTTTCGGGCGGCCAGAGCAAAAGAAATGCCCACAGCCATTCCCTCTGGAATGTTGTGCAGCGTTACGGCCAGAACCAGTAAGGCAGTGCGCCGTGGGGAAGTTTGCCCCTCCTTCCAATGGAAGGACTCCGGGGAAAAATGGGGCAGGAGATAATCCATTACCAGCAGAAATGAAATTCCTAGAACCGAGCCGCCTGCGGCTGGGAGCCAGCCGACCATGCCCAGCGCCTCTGCTTCCGCGATGGCGGGGATGAGGAGAGACCACATACTGGCGGCGATCATCACCCCCGCGGCAAACCCCAGCATGACCCGATGCAGAGAGGGAGAAGATTGACTGCGGAACAAAAAGACCATAGAGGCTCCGAAGACGGTCATAAGTGCGGTGAACCCCGTTCCGCCGGAGGCCCAAAGAAATGCCTGTGTCACGATGTACGTCCTTTCTGAATACGATGGCGCGCTTGTTAAGGCACCTTTACGGTTGCGTCCACCATAGGCTATGCCCTGCGGGGATCAAAGGTGTGCGCGATACCGCAAGGACAACAGGGGACGGCTTGTTAGGTCAGAAAGGAGAGAAATAGTTTGGCGGTCCAATAGCCAATGGACATACAGCCGGGAAAGGTGAGAAGCCAGGCGATGGCGATGTGTCCCGCCACCGACCAGTCTACGTGGCAGCCACCGGCGGAGCCGACACCCAATAGAGCCGCGGTGCGCGTATGTGTAGTGGAGACGGGCAGGCCCAGTATCGTTGCACTCAGAAGACAAAGAATACTTCCCAGGTCGGCGGCCAAGCCTTCCCGGGGGCCAATGGTTACCATCTCACGGCCCACGGTGTCAATGATGCGCCGACCGCCGATGAGAGTGCCCAGCGCCATAAAACCGGCACACAAAGCCATCATCCAAAGGGGCAGAAAAAAGGTCTGCTCATCCTCTCTGCCCTGCGCCAGAGCCATGCCTAGTAAAAAGACCCCCAGGAATTTCTGCCCGTCTTGGGCCCCGTGGAGAAAGGCGGTGCCGGCAGCTCCAGGGATCTGGGCCAGGCGAAAAAAACGAGGGGACCAATTGACACAGTACAGTCTATTCTGGGCCAGCCGACCTGCCCAAAATCCGGCTGCCGTGGACAGGAGAAGTCCCAAAAGTACCTTTCCCCAGCAGTCCCAGCGGATGCAGGAGAAACCTCCGTCCAGAGCCACTGCGGCGCCTGAAATGCCGGCCACCAGAGCGTGACTCTCGCTGGTTGGGATCCCAAAGCGCCACGCCGCCACGGCCCAGAGAACGATGGCGGACATGGCGGCGCACAGAGCGGTGAGGGCGGCCTTTGGCCCCCCCGAAAAAGCGGCAATGGAGTATACGGTTTCGGCCACCGAGGTGTTGACCGCCGTCACACACAGCACTCCCAGAAAGTTGCAGATTGCCGCCAGACAAACTGCGAGATGAAAGGGAAGTGCCCCTGTGACCACTGCCCCGGCAATGGCATTTGGTGCGTCGGTCCAGCCGTTTACCAGCAGTACGGCCAGCGTGAGCAGAATCGTGACCGTCAGGGTTGGGCTGCCCGCAGCCCGGATCAAAAAATCAAAAAAAGAAAGGGGCACGCAATCACCTCCGTACCCCAATTCTTATGCGATTATTCATCTAAGTATGATGTTGCGCTGCCCGGCGGGGGAGCATGCCGGTCCTCAACGGGATTTCTGGGAGCGGAGGCGGAGAAAATGGAGCCTGATCCATACTTGGCCCGAATGGTATCCAGCGTCCCCTCCAGTTTTTCCAGGCGTTCCCGTTTTTGATCCTGCCCTCCTGCCAGCAGATCCAGCTGAACGCCTGCCTCGTCCGCTGTAATGAGATGGATGGCGGTAACGGTAAGGGCCCGAACAGGGCTGTCCATATTCCAGCAGCCGATGGCCAGCTCCATTGCTGCCTGGGTAATTTCACGGGCCAGACAGGTGGGAGCGGGCAGCCGCTTCTGCCGACCTAGATCACGAAAGCCGGGATCTCGAATGGAAAGGCAAACCCCTTGACATTTCATGCCATTCCCGCGCAGCCGGACCGCTACCTGGTCGGAAAGCAGAGCAATTCCGGCCCTAATTTCTTCCTGGCCCTGAAGATTACGGGGAAACGTGAGGCCGTTGCCCACCGACTTTGGCGGGGTGGACTGCGCAGCCGGGGCGACCGGGGCACGATCCAGTCCGTTGGCAAAGTCATGGAGCTGAGGGCCGTTTTTTCCCAGCAGAAGGAACAAAGATTCCCGATCAAAGCGGGCGAGATCACCAATGGTGCGGATGTTGAATTTTTCAAAGGTCTGGGCCGCCGCCTTTCCTACGTACAGCAGGTCGGTGACCGGAAGAGGCCAGAGAATTTTACGATAGTTTTCCCGGGTAATTTCGATGGTGGCGTCCGGTTTTTTGTAATCGCTGCCCAATTTGGCAAACACTTTATTAAAGGATACCCCCACTGAGATGGTCAGACCAAATTCTCCACGAACCCGGCTTCTTAGTTGATCGGCCAGGGCCACCGGATCCCCCCCGAAAAGATGAAGGGTTCCGGTGACGTCCAGCCAGCTCTCGTCAATGCCAAAGGGTTCTACCAAGTCGGTATATTCCTGATAAATTCGGTTTATCTGCTTGGAAAAGAAGTGGTACTTGCTGTGGTGAGCCGGGAGGAGAACCAGCTCCCGGCACTTTTTCCGGGCCTGCCAGATGGTTTCGGCCGTTTTGATGCCAAAGGCCTTGGCGGGTTCGTTTTTGGCCAGAATGATACCGTGGCGACTCTCCGGATCGCCGCATACCGCCACCGGCCGGTGGCGCAGCTCAGGGTGGTCCAGCAGTTCCACCGAAGCATAAAAGCTATTCAGATCACAGTGAAAAATGACCCGGTCCACATGGCGCTCCTCCCGTTTGATTGGTTGAATTTATAATAGACCAAAAGACTTGAAATGTCAAACAAATGTTCTAAAGACCCATTGACAAATGGTGACAAGCCACTCTCCGGTGATTTGCAAAGTCACCATTACTACCCTGGACGACCGTCTGGCAGCCAAATTGGAGCCAGGGGCGCCACCCCCCAGCCGACGGCTGGCGGCAGTGGAGCAGCTGGCAAAGGCTGGCATTTTCACCGGGGTTTTGCTGATGCCGGTGCTGCCCTTTCTGGAGAATTGGGAGGAAAACACCACGGCCATAGCTGCGGCGGCGGCAGGAGTGGGGGCAAAGTTCGTCTATGCTGCCTTCGGTGTAACGCTTCGGGATGGTCAGCGCGAGTATTTTTATCAAAAATTAGAAC
>JAYFPV010000164.1:0-6485 GCA_034927465.1 Lawsonibacter sp. | reverse complement strand
GCCGTCTTTGGCTCAGGTTTACAGGTAGATTCCGCCGCCAGGTCCCAGAGGCAGGTTGAAGCCCACCCAGACAATCACCTGAAGGATCCACACAATGGCAAAGGTGACGGAGAAGGGCAGCATATTGGCAATGATCGTGCCAAGGCCCACCTTCTTATCATACTTGCGAGCAAATCCCAAAATAACGGGCATGTAGGTGAACAGCGGGGACAGGGGATTGGTGATGGAGTCACCGATGCGGTACACCACCTGGGTAATGGCGGGGTCATAGCCCATCAGCATCATCATGGGAACGAAGACCGGGGCCAAAATCGCCCACTTGGCAGAGGCGGAGCCGATAAACAGGTTGACAAAGCAGGCCACCACAATCAGTCCAATCATCAGCGGCACGCCGGTGAACCCAATCGCCTTCAGACCTCCGGCACCGCTGATTGCCAAAACGGTGCCCAATTTGGACACAGAGAAGAAGTTGGTAAAGATGGAGATAAAGAAGCACATAAAGATGTAGTTGCCCATCTCGGAAAACCCTTTGCTGATGTCGGCCCATACGTCCTTATCGTTTTTATACTTGCCGATGGTGATGCCGTAGACAATACCCGGAACCAACAGGGCCAGAGTAACCGTAAACACAATGCCCTTGGTAAAGGGGGCGGCAGAGGCCGTGATGGAGCCGTTCTCATCGCCCAGAATGGGGTTTCCAAAAACAGGCAGAGACAGCAACAGGATGATAGCCAAGTAGATCAGCTCAGCAATGCCGGCCATGGCCAGGCCCTTCTTCTGGATGGGAGTAACATTGGCAGCATTCTCGTCAAATTCAAACTTAGCCAGTTCTTCTTTGGTCATTGGGAACCGGTGTACCATCAGCTTTTCCACCAAAACGGTACCCGCAATAGTCAAGACGATACAGGATACAATCAAAAAGTACCAGTTGATGGCCATGGAGGCAGAGTAATTGGGATCAATCATCCGCGCAGCGGGCTCCGTAAAGCCGTAGGCCAGGGCGTCAGACAGGCCCAGCAGGATATTGGCACAGAAGCCGGCGGCCACAGAGGCAAAGGCTACATACAGACCCAGTAGGGGGCTGCGACCGATGGACATGTACAAAATAGCGGCCAACGGAGGCAGAATAATGAAGCCGGCGTCGCCCGCAACGTTTAGGTTGATCCCCAGAAACACGACTACCATGGTGACAACCCAGCCCTTGGCGCCGCCCAGGAAGCGCTCCATCAAGGCCACCAGGAAGCCGCTTTTCTCGGCCACGGAGGATCCGATCACAGCCACCAGCACCATGCCCAAAGGAGCAAAGCCGGAGAAATTGGTAATCACGTTAGTCCATAAATATTGAATGCCCGCGACCGAGAACAGATTGGTGACCGCCACCACTTCATTGTTGGCGGGGTTCAGCGCCTGCACACCCAGGGCACTGCACAGCCAGGAAATTAGGACAACAATCACAGCCAATCCCAAAAACAGGGTGATGGGGTCTGGCAGCTTGGTGCCTGCGCGCTCAATGGCATCAAGTGCTCGGTCAAGTAGACCTTCTTTTGCCTTTTCCTCAGACATGTTTGTCTTTTTTTCGGACATATATGTACTCCTTTCTCTATCCAGACGGGTTCGTCTGGCCGACGCCAGTCCCGGCTTTCGTTCCTCTCCTAACCGCACCGGGAGCCGAGGCCGAAACAGGTCTCTTCCTTTCCAGACCTGAGGGTACGTCTCGGCTCCGCACCCTTTTCTCTCTGCTTCTTTCTCTGCTTCCCCTCAAGAATTTCCGGGTTCTCAAGGAACAAGCCATCTCAAGAAAGTGTTGGCCTTCCCTTCAGCAGAGTAATGTATTAATTATACCGGATTGCCGGTGGCATAGCAATAGTTTATACGAAAAATTTTCATGGTTTGTTCATAATTCAGTCCTTCCGTCTGTCCGCCCGCTTTCATTATCCCTGAATAGCCTGGCTAACTTGCGGCTTTTCGAGCACAGCAAAAATCGGCACATGGAATAGATCCATGTGCCGATTTTTATTTATATTCTGTCCCGCAGCCGACTTTGTCAGAAATTTTTTTGGACCGGCCGCGCCGGGATTTCGTTCTCCGGAAGACAGAAAGCACCCTCGCGGTTCTTTACTCCTCTGCCATTGCCTTCGCGGCGGCGATGGCCTTCTCCTGGGCGGCAGGGGGGCAGTCCTCATAACGGGCAAAGTGTAAGGTGTAAGATCCGCGGGACTGTGTCATGGCCCGCAGATCAATGGCATAGCTGGTCATTTCGGCCATGGGCACCTCGGCCTCGATAACCTGATCCCCGTCATCGGTGGGAGCCATGCCCATTACGCGGCCCCGGCGCTTGTTTAAATCTCCGATGACATCGCCCATATAGTTATCGGGCACGGTGACTTTCAGCTCGCCCACAGGCTCCAGCAAAACAGGATTGGCCTCTGGCATGGCAGCCTTATAGGCCAGTTGGGCCGCGGTTTTAAAGGCGATTTCCGAAGAGTCCACCGGGTGGTAGCTTCCGTCATACAGCACAGCCTTCAGGTTGACCACGGGATAACCAGCCAGCGGGCCGTGAACGCACGCCTCCCGAATTCCTTTCTCCACTGCAGGGAAGAAGTTCTTGGGTACAGAACCGCCAAAGACTTCTTCCGCAAACACCATCTGCTCCTCATCCGGATTGGGGTCAAAGCGCATCCACACGTCGCCAAACTGACCGGAACCACCGGTTTGTTTCTTATGGCGCCCCTGCTTCTGAACGCTCTTACGAATTTTCTCCCGATAGGGCACCCGAATTTCTTTCAGTTCGGCATCCACATTGAAGCGGCTTCTCAGTTTGGCCACCAGCACGTCCACCTGAATATCTCCAGCACCGGTGAGTACCATCTGATGGGTTTCGCCGTTGTTGACAATCGTGAAGGAGGGGTCTTCCTCGTTCAGGCGGTATAGGCCCTGAGCGACCTTGTCTTCCTGCCCACGAATCTTCGGCGAAATGGCCACGGCATAGCAGGGTTCCACAAAGGGGATTTGTTTCAGGGATACCACCTTGCGGGTGTCGCACAGGGTATCGCCCGTTTTCACCTTCTCCATTTTCCCGATGGCGCCGATATCTCCGCAGGACAGCTCCTTGACTTCTTCCGCCTTCTTGCCGCGCATGACATACAGGCGGCCAAGCTTTTCACTGGCGCCAGTGCGGGCGTTGACCAAGGCCAGGTCAGAGGTAATCACGCCGGAAAGCACCTTGATATAGGAGTATTTGCCATACTGATCGGAAACCGTCTTAAAAACAAAGGCGGTTGGCACGCCGCCGGGAGAAACCACAAATTCCTCTGTCTCGCCGTCCTGACGGGTCGCCTTATGGTAATTCCCCTCCATGGGATTTGGCAATAGGTCCGCAATATAGTCCATCAGCATCAGTGACCCTACGGTATTGACGGCAGAGCCGCACAAAACAGGGAACAAAGACAGCTCCCGCACCCCCTGGCGCAGGCCCTGAATCATTTCCGCATAGGTGAAATCTTCGCCGGTAAAGAACTTATCCATCAGTTCCTCGCTGGTCTCGGCCACCGACTCCTTCAGTGCATCGTTAAACTCGGTGATGACTTCTTTTTTTCCCTCCGGAATTTCGATCTCGGCCCGTTTTCCGTCCCGCATCTCATACGCGCGTTTGTTCAGCACGTCAATGACGCCGATCACTTTCTTGCGCTCGTCCCAGATTGGGACGACCACAGGGGCGATCTTGTTGCCGTACTTGGCCCGAAGGGCTTCAAACGTCTCGTTGTAGTCGGAGTTATCCTCATCCGTTTTGGAGATATAAAGAAAACGGGGCATATTTCGTTCTTCACAGTACTTCCACGCCTTTTCCAGGCCCACGGAAATGCCGTCCTTTGCCGAGCAAACAATGATGGCGGCGTCGGCAGCCCGAAGAGCCTCCATCACCTCGCCGGAAAAGTCAAAGGAGCCCGGAGCATCCAGAACGTTGATCTTGCAGCCCTTGTACTCCAGTGGCGCCACGGCCAGGGAGATGGAAATCTGACGCTTGACCTCTTCCGGATCATAGTCGCACACGGTATTCCCGTCCACAGACTTACCCATGCGGTCGATTGCGCCAGTCATATAAAGAAGGCTTTCCGCCAGGGCGGTCTTTCCGTTTCCACCGTGTCCCAGCAGGCAAACATTGCGGATGTTTTGTACAGAATAGCTCATGTCTTGTTTCCACTCCTTATGTTTGGAATATTGCTCCGCTCCCTCAATGGGGTTCTTCATCACAACGGCGTTACACGCTGTTGGTTATTATACATTAAAAACCGATGCCTGACAACTATTTTTTTGACAATTAGGCAATTGCCATTCCAGCAGTTTTTGCTTTTTTGCTGTTTTTTTGTGGAAAGTGCCCAAGGTCCAAAAAAGGAAAAAGAATCCACCCGCAACGCTTATTCCAACCCGATTCCAGCGTATCCCGCCGTCTTGCCTTCGGTCATAATGTGCCAGATAATCCAATTGCAATTTCAGCGAAAAGAATTTCACGCCTTGTATTTTATTTGATTGTGCGGTATCTTTAAATGGAGTTTTTTATCCCCGCCTCCCCAATCCATTGCGTTTGGAGAAATCCGGTTTTGCGAAAAGGAGATCGTGTGGAATGATTGCCCAGATTACGGCCGTCGTCATTTTTCTCGCCATGTTTGCCCTGATTATTATGGAAAAAATTGAGCGGCATCTTATCACCCTTGGATGCGGGCTGCTCACCTTGATCTTCGTATTTGGCATTTGTATGCGCAGCAAGGAAGCGGTTCTGGAGGCGCTCAGTTTACATATTTTCTTCCGCCTCGGCTTTTGGTATGAGGTCGGCGCTGAGACCGTCTCCAGCGGCATCAACTGGGAGACGATCTGTTTCATTGCCGGCATGATGATCATGGTGGAAGGCATGGCCGACAGCGGCTTTTTCCGCTGGCTGTGCATGGCGATTGCAAAGCTTGTCCGCTATCAGGCCGTTCCCATCTTTATCACCTTTATGATCATATCGGCGGTGCTGTCTATGTTTATTGACAGCATCACCGTCATTATGTTTCTGGCCGCCGTGACCGTAGAACTGGCTCAGATGCTGAAGCTGGACCCAATTCCGATGATTCTCTCCGAAATATTCTGCGCGAATCTGGGCGGGGCAGCAACCATGTGCGGAGATCCTCCCAACATTATTATTGGCACTTCCCTCGGATATTCTTTTGGAGATTTCGTCAAAAACACCGGGGTAATTGTTGCTTTTTCCATGATTTTTGTGTTACTCTATTTTTACCTACTCTTCCGAAAAACACTGACCTCTTCTGCAGCCGCATATCGTCCCAGCAACCAACCCAATCCAAAGGAGGCGATCACCGACCAGAAGTCCTTTGCCGTCAGCTGTGCTATCTTTGGTTGCGCCGTGGCACTGTTGATCACCCATGCTCAGACGCGGCTGACTGTTTCCTGTATCGGTGTCTTCATCGCCTTGGTAACCCTTATTTTTTCGGGCAAACGGGCCAAACAGATCCTTTTGCGGCTGGATTACAAAACGCTGTTGTTTTTTATCGGTCTGTTCGTTGTGGTCAGCGGATTGGAGCAGACCGGGATCTTGGAGTGGATCGCTTCTCTCATCAGCAAGGCCAGTGGTGGAAACACCATGCTGGTTCTCGTCATCATCGTCTGGGGGTCGGCCGTCGCCAGCGCATTTATTGATAACATCCCCTTTGCCGCCACCATGATTCATGTGATCAGAAGTCTCTCCTCCGTTCAGGGAATTGAACTTCAAACGCTGGCCTGGGCGCTGTCCATGGGCACCGACATCGGCGGCAACGCCACCCCCATTGGGGCTTCCGCAAATGTTGTCGGCACCTCCATCGCCGCGAAAAACGGCCACCCCATCAGTTGGGGGACCTATTGCAAAACATTGGTTCCCCCCACTATCATTGTAATCATGATTTCCATGTTGTTCCTATTTGTTCGATACGTTTAGCGTTTTTGTAAGGAGGGAATGAAATGTCGGGGCCACTCATTCTTGCAGTCAGCCGCGAATTTGGAAGCGGTGGACACGAAATTGCCCGAACCTTGGCGGAGGATTTTAGGCTGCCTCTCTATGAAGAAAATATCCTCACAAAGATTGCAGAGGCCCGGGGGGTCGACCCCGGAAGGCTGGCGCAGTATGACGAATTGCCGAAAAATCGGCTGATGTATCGCACGGTGAAAGGCTTCAGCAACGCACCGGAAGCCGTAATTGCCCAGATGCAGTTTGAATATTTGAAAGAGCGGGCCGCCATGGGCGAGTCCTTTGTGGTGCTGGGCCGCTGCGCCGAGGAGGTGCTGAAGGGCTCCCCCGGTCTGATCACCATGTTCGTGCTGGCCGATCTGCCCTTTAAAACCGAGCGTACCATGCTTCGGGGCCCCATCTCGGAAAAGGAGGCCGTCGCCCTGATCGCCTATAAGGACCGCAAGCGCAAAACCTACCACAACCAGTTCTGCAAAGGCAAGTG
>JAYFPV010000187.1:0-6500 GCA_034927465.1 Lawsonibacter sp. | reverse complement strand
GTTGAAATGGATTGCGTTTACATTTTTGTATGTGCTGCCGGTCTGCCCAGGGGAAATGTAGAGAAACAGCGGCGAACAGCGGGCAGGCCGTACAAAAGAGAGAAGATAACGGAGCGCCGTACAGCAATTTGCCTGCGAACAGAAGAAAGTAAATTACCCAATGAACATTTGCGTCCAAGAGTTGCCCTGCGCCACATATCCAACGCCAATCTGCGTATAAGAGGCGTTTAAGATGTTGGCTCTGTGTCCGCTGGAATTCATCCAGCCGTTTACCACCGCTTCCGGAGTGGGGTAGCCCATGGCAATGTTTTCTCCCGCCGTACGGTAGGAGAGACCGAAGGCCTTTATCATTTCAAACGGAGTGCCGTATGTCGGGCTGGTGTGGGAGAAATATCCCTTGTTCAGCATATCCTGGGATTTATACCGGGCTACACGGGAGAGCTCCCAATTTGTGGTGAGAGGGTTTAGACCGTTCTGTTGCCGGATGTTGTTGACCAACCGGATGACTTCTGCCTCGTAACTGGAGACGGTGCTGTCCGTCTGGGGGATGTTGAGAATCTGACCGGGGTAAATCAGATTGGGGTTGCTGATTTGCGGATTGGCCTGAATGATTTCACTGGTTCCAACCTGATATTTGACCGCCAGCTTCCACATGGTATCTCCAGAGACTACCGTATGCGTTAGGTTAGCTGCCAGAGCGGGGAAAAGCATCAAAGAACCCACAAGGCAAACTGTGGTGAGCAGCGTAAGAATTTTTTTCATATAGAATACCTCAAAAAAATTGTGGAATGATACAGCAGGGGTGCTTAGCAGCCTAGGCCAAGGCACTGACAAAGGAGCTGCCAGATTGAACTGCAATCGAAGCTGCTGGAACAGAACATAGGTCTGACCTTCTGGTAAGTATTTGTCCCGCGAGAACAACATGATTGTAACTGATTTGTAACTATTTATCAAATGCAATGTTTTCCTGCCGAAAAGGCGAGGCGTGTGCTGCTGCTTTACCGGTGTATTCACCGCAGCCGGTAATGCCTGCCTTGACGGCTGCTCTGCGAGCTGGCCGATCGCTCGTATAGCTCAACTGGCTAAGGTTTGCAGCATCACATTGAAATCAGTTTTCAGTTGACAATCGCTTACTGCCCACCTATAATATTTATAATCTCTTTGCACTGCATTATATTCCGATGGAATGCGAGATCAACCGTGCAAACGGAGCAGGTGATGCCAGCAATGGCGCAGGGCCGGGCCATTGGATTCAGTGGCAGCAGATTGCATGCGATGCACATCTGTGGGACAGTAGTATGTTTCATAGGCGTGCTTTTTTTATCTACCGGTTGGAACAACCAACCTCAAATAGAGGCCATAGGAGAAATCAAGACACCACTTACACGGGAAACGGAGAATTCTTTTATGACCGACAGGTCAAATCAAAATGGTCTAACCACAGAGGAGGCCAAACGCAGACAGCAGCAGCATGGCAAAAATGAGCGGACCTCTCGGAAAAAGGGGAGTTTTTGAAAAAAGTTCTCCATATTCTCTGCGAGCCGATGTTCCTTTTGCTCATTGTCGCCGCTGTCATTTACTTTATTTTTGGGGAACCGCGGGACGGCGCGATCACCATCCCCATGAATCAGTTAACATCGGTACGCTGGCGCTGCTTGAAGTCATTCTTGACACGCTGATTCCTGCCCATTTGAAGCTGGCACCGCTCTCTGCCGGGCAGCCGCTTACTGAGCTGGGACTTGCCACCGTGTCGGTGTTCTGGTATGAGCTGGTAAAACTTGTTGTGGATGGATGTGTAAAGCGCGGACGATTGGAAAGGATGTGACAATATGGAATCGGACCCAGGCTCAGACCATTATTTACGCGACAGAAAAAACCAAATGAAATAGCACCGTGCCTTTCCCAGCACGGTGCCGGGGAAGGACGATTTTATGATCCGTTACTATTTGACTGAAAATGAACAGCTGCGGGAATTGAATAAGCAGCAGTCCGGCTGTTGGATCTCCATGGTGGCACCCAGCGAGCAGGAGCTGCAACAAATATCCCAGCAGTATTGCGTGGATAATGATGTGCTGCGGGCGGCACTGGATACAGATGAGCGATCCCGTATCGATACTGACCAGGGCTATACCATGGTTCTGGTGAATATTCCAACTGTGGAGGAACAGAGCGACAAGGAACTTTATAGTACGATCCCGATGTCCATCTTAATTGTGTCGGACGTCATTATTACGGTTTGCAGCGAAGAATCCCCGGTTATCCGAGCCTTTGAGCAAGGGAAGGTGCGGGATTTTCATACTCAGATGAAGTCCCGATTCATTCTGCAATTCTTGTACCGGATTGCCACCCTGTATTTACAGTATCTCCGCAACGTGGATAAAAAGAGTGAAGAAGTGGAAGCAAAGCTCCACAAGTCCACTCAGAATCGTGAATTGATTGAGCTGTTGAAGCTGGAAAAAAGTCTGGTTTATTTTACGACCGCCCTGCGTTCCAACGAGGCTGTGCTGGAAAAACTGCTGCGGACAGAACTCGTCAAAAAATATCCGGAGGATTCTGAGCTGCTGGAGGATGTCATCGTGGAAAACAAGCAAGCCATTGAAATGGCGAATATCTACAGCGGCATTCTCAGCGGTATGATGGACGCTTTTGCCTCAGTTATTTCCAACAACCTGAACATCGTGATGAAGGTCTTAGCCATTATCACCATCGTCATGGCGATTCCGACCATGATCTTCAGCGCCTTCGGCATGAATGTCAACGTGGCTGGTATGCCGTTTGCCCAAAGTGCATGGGGATTTCCCATTATCATTGGGCTGACCGTAATACTAAGCGTTGTGGTCACGCTCATTTTCAGCAATCTGAAGACCTTTCGATAAGAGCTTGGAGGTTTGGAAGCCGCGCCCATATTCGTACATCCGAAGAAAGAGAGCCGAATGTGAGGAAGCGGGCAGTTCCAGTGGCAGGTGCCCTCTTTCATAGAAAAGAAGACCGCGGAAACATCCGCGGCCTTCTTTTCTTCTTTTCTTTGCTCCTTAAGGTATTTTTCCCCCGGTATTCCTATGCTGCTTTTACGGTATGGTTTTTTAGTCTGGTTTTACTAACAGGGCTTTTCCCACCAACCAAATGCAACTCTCCCACAGATTTTTTTGTTGCTTGTTTCGGGGGGGATACAATTGATTAAAAAATTACCGCCTGGAGGGCAGATGAATTTCCCATCTTCCTCGGATACAATTGTTGTTTCAGCAGGACAACGGCGTTCATATAGGGGGTTCCGTATGAAGGTTCGGCATCAACGTTTTCGGCATATAGGAACTGAACTTTTGGCTTGGGTCGTGGGTATAATGCCGTATTGGACGGACCTTGCATCTCTGTCAGCTTTGCTGTTCCGGAAGTTACCGCATTTAGCCAGACCTGAGTAGAGAATGGAACTTCACCGACATTGGTAACCGTAAAGACATTTACAAAAAGTAGAACACCAGAATTTCGGGGATTAAATAGTCCTGCCCAAGCATACTTTCCGCTGCCGAATTCTTCACGGCTGCCACCGACGAAATATTTGCCTTGGATTGATTGATATAATGACATCGCGCATGCTGGTTCACAGCATAATGAATCAAACATGAATTTTCTCCTTACAGTTTCGATGTAAATTTGCCATATCACATAATATTCGCTACATTTAAAAGAGGTTCACCGGGATGTCTCGAACACCAGCTTGTGTCTTGGGTGCTTTAATTCGATTTGAGCCGCTTTCACCCGCAGCGTGGATGTGCATTTCGTTGCGGTCAAAATCAATAAAACATAGCAGCCGATATCGAGGACCTGCTGGAGACAGCCGGCAAAAAAGCAACGAAGAAAAAAATCCGCCCTTGCGGGCGGAAAGATCAGGGATTAATTATCGGGGTTGCCTTTTTGCCAGCTGTTTTGGCTTTCCCTTGGATTTCTGGTACGGGTGGAACATCATTTTTAGGGAAACGCGCCTTGTGGTTACTCTCAGTTCCGTGTGGCTCTTTTGGGTCTGGTCGGCGCATACCTGCTTTTGCCATAACTATCACCTCACCAATAGTATTCCCGGAGTAACGGAACAGATACTTGGCGATTTTACACATTGGTGGACTGGCTTTGACAGACCGCAGAGGAATGAGAATGAAAAAAGTGGAGGTACTCAACACCCCCACTTTGCAGCCCCCAAACACATACCTAGGTGCTACCAATCAACAACCATTACTTTTTTAAATAAGTTAATAGTGCGAGCAGTAGAACGTCGGATGAAAGAATTAGTGTAAAGACTTGAAATGTTGTCATGGTAAGTCCTCCTTCAAAAAAACGATGGAGGCTGCAACTACAGTATAGGACATGCCAAGCAAATATAAAGTTGAAATTTAGGTGTATTTTTGAAAGAAATTTACAAAATTGAAACCAAATGTAATTTGGATGGGGGACTTTTTGATATGAAAACGTATGAAAAGCCGCCACTTGGAGTTGCACCGCACTGGTTTTTGTATAGGGTAAGGATGCGAGATTTAACCGAAGCCATATCGAGATCCGGGCCATATTACGAAGCAATAGAAAAATGGAGCGAAGAGCTTAAAACATTGGCTGAACTTGAAAGCATATTACAGAGGGGGAACCCATGAGCCAATTCACACAATGCAAGGGGTGCCATTGCTGGCGGTCGGTTGATGGATACTCTCAAAAAGAAATGTGTTGCCATTACATGCTAGACGAAGGGAAATGTAAGAAAGTAGATGGAGAAACCTGCTCGTCCAGAAAAACGGGAGGAAGACATAAGAGGTCCTTTGATGTTCCGGTGCAGCAAAGGGGGATGTGATTATTTGAGAGAATATTTTCCGAAGTATGGTGAATTACCGAAAGATCTGTATGAGCAAGCCAAGGCCGTGCTAAAGGGATATGATAGACTTAAGCGGGACAGATTGGACATTTTGTATGGCTCCACACCGCGCAATGGGATGCCAACTGGTAGTGAGCCGGGGAAGCCAACAGAGCAAAAGGCGATTCGATTGGCGTACATAGAGGGGCGGTTAGAGGCGGCCCATGGTCTAACGGGGCACCGCACGGATGGGCGCTTATATGCCAGATTTTCCGCATGAGGTGATAATGGTGTGCCTTCGGGCGACTGTGTACGTTCCGAAAGACAGCATAGTTAAATATTATTATTTGGTCTAGCCCAGACTAGTGAAATAAACGGATGCGACCGATTCGGCGGCGCAGGGCTGAAAAAATCCCGTGGTTTTCGACAGGAGACGGCCAAACGAATAAGCGAGGCGTGGCTGGAGAGAATGCGCCAATCTTTGGATTCGGGTGTTGTGTAGCTGATGGCACGAGATTGTCTCCTGTCGTAAATTCTGACAAACTTATATGCCGCCGAATCCACACGAGGACGACGCGGTAGGGGGGAAAAGCGACTAACATTTGTTCCGCATATACTGGGATAAAAGGGGGCGGATATTTTTGTTTGATAAAGTAGCCAATGCATATATCGATGCATGCGACGGAATAAAAGGTGAATACCTTGGAAGAGCTTTATTTACGCTCACGCCGGAAGTAGAAATGATACTGCTTGATTATGTGCACAACGGAAAAATGGAAGACCCGATTGTGCTTCGAGACGTGTTTTTTTATCCTGGCCGCGATGACTACACAATTCCAATGCCCTATGAAAAGTATAGTCGAAAAGGAATATTACGCGCGATGTTTCGAGATAAGTATTCGTTGCAATGGGTTCCGGTGGAGATACTTGCGAAATTTAATATTCGAGCAAGAGCGCGTCCGGATGAAAATCCATATCACTTTGCCAGCATAGAGTATTCTGATATTGTCGTTGAAAGCATGAAGGTAAAGCAAGAACTGGTTTGAGCAAATAATTTCTAAGCACCTGCGTTTATTGTGGGTGCTTTTTTATGCCTGAGAGAGGTGGTGACCGTGGCATTAACAGACAAACAGAAAAGATTCGTGGAAGAGTACTTGGTGGATCTAAATGCCACGCAAGCCGCTATAAGCCTTTGTGGAATTACATCGGGCTATTAAGTCCGGCGGTATCAATGAGCTGGTGGAGAAAGGCGGCCGAGGGTCCACCAAGTCCAGTTTTATCAGCTTGGAAGTGATTCTCCTCCTGCTGAAGCATCCGGACTGCCCTGCGGTGATTATGCGTAAGGTCGGCAACACCCTGCGCTCCAGTGTGTATGCACAGCTCCAGGCTGGCACTGCGGGAGAGCCGCAAACAATACCCACATCTCCTTTGAGTTCTGCGAGGATGGTTTGACAGACCCTTCCTATTTCGCGGCGGTGTACCAGGAGGCCGTGGAGCTGACGTCCTACCTGTGCAAGGACTATCCGGCTTCGGCTGGACGGCGGGGGCTTTTTTTGAGGGTGGCCATTTAACAAAACCTTTATTTCAAGTTCATAGCTTATTCACCAAAGAACCGCTCTGCTGGGGTAATATAGTCACATCAGGCGAAAGCCGATCACATATATATTTT
>JAYFPV010000410.1:0-4693 GCA_034927465.1 Lawsonibacter sp. | reverse complement strand
CTTAAGCAGGAGCTGGAGCAGTCGGCTCCCCAGGAAGGGGGTGAGCTGCTGGCTCTGGTACGAAAAGCGGCGCTTCCCCTGCTTGGTGACTTCACCAGTTATCGCGAGCTGGTGGCTGCGCTGCCCAGGGAGCGCACCCCCATGAAGGAAATTCTTTCTTCCCCTGATGTAAGCGCCAAATTCTCCCGGGTTGACAAAGACGTTCTAAATGACATTCGGGTCAAAGCCATGGTGGACGGCTACATCAAAGCAGCCTGTCAGCAGGAACACCGCAAGGGCAAGGAACGGGTTGAGTTGACCAAAGGGGTCTACCGGGACCTTCACCGGGCGGTGCGGGAGTGGTGCTGGAGCAGCTTCAAAAGGATTCCGGCTACCAGGCCCAAATGGCCCGGGACGCCGTGTTGTCCCTGCTGCTGCACCTGTTCCGTTCCAACAGCCAGGCCGCCGGGCAGATGCAGAGCCGGCGTGATCTGCTGAAGAGTCGGAGTCGGGAGCTCTCCGAAGCCGCCCTCCGGGACCGCAAAAAGCAGCAGGAGCAAGCCGGAAGCTGGGCACCGGAGCTGTAAGAAACGATTTTGAACACCATTGACAACCAGATGCCGCCGCCGCTATAATAACAACAAGGAGTGATGGACATGCTGGATGAACAGGATTTGCAGGCAATTGACCAATTGATCCAGAAGCGCGTTGGGGAGGCCGAGCAGCGTATCGCAAAAAATACTGTAATCCTCATGGACGCGGAATTTTCCAAGCAATTTAACCTTCTGGCCGAAGGGATTCAAGATATTCAGGAAAAGCTTATCCCCCGTTGCCGTGTGGATGATCTGGAGGACGAGGTGAAGTTTTTGAAGAGCATCGTCCGGCAGATGAACGAGGACATTCAAACGCTCAAGAAAGCGCAATAAAAATGGATTCAGACGGGGCCGGTCACTCGGTTCCGTCTGTTATTTTTGAAAGGAGAATAAACATGAACGACAATGATTTTTTGAATGGCATTTCCATGGAGGAGGATCCCCACCTGGGCGAACAGCCGGAGAGCATCGAGCTTTTCCACCTGAACGGGACCCCGGAAGAAGCGTAACCGAATACAAGGAAAGGACAGCCCACGGGCTGTCCTTTTTTCATGCAGAAAGGAGAGAATACCCATGTTAAGCAAAGTCCGTCAGGCCCTGGTCCAGGAGTTCCTGTCCGCGCTGCACGAAGAAAAAATCCCCTGGCACCCATGCTGGAATACCCCGCGGCCCGTCAGCCTTCAGACCGTGCTGGAATATCGCGGCATCAACAATCTTTCCCTGTCGTATCTCGCCATGGAAAGGGGCTACACCGATCCCCGCTGGCTCACCTTCCAGCAGGTCCGAGAACACGGCTGGCAGGTCAACAAGGACGAGAAAAGCGCCCGGGTGGAGTTCTGGCACTACTATGACAAGGAAACCCGCAAGGTTTTGGAATCCTCTGAGGTTCGGCGCATCCAAAGGGAGGACCCAGAGCGGATGAAGAACATTCGGCTGTCCGCTTACACCTACGCGGTTTTCAACGCCCAGCAGGTGGAGGGAGTGCCGGAGTGGAAGCGCCAGTGGTGCGACAGCCTGATCCTCTGTCAGGAGGATCACACGCTGCGGGACACGCTGCCCCCCATCGTGAACAAGTTTTCCGATCAGAAGGCCCAGCAGCAGGAGAACGAGACCAAGATGATGCTTCCCCTTCAGCGGGCCCTCATGATGATTGGGCTGACCCTGGTGTTTATCCCCCTCCTGCGGCTGGCCAGCGCCGACTGGTACGGCAACCTGGTCAACACCTTCTGGGGCCAGCTCAGTCTGGTGGCCACCGCCATTGTGGTACTGATGACCTTGAACAAGGCCATTCGCCTGTCCAAGCCCATTGAGTACGACGTATGAGGGAAAGGAGGTGAATGGATGAAATTTTTAATCTTTTTCCTGATCACCGGCGGCGGATCTCTGGTTCTCTCCCCGCTGTGCTCGGCGGTGTACCGCCCGGCCGCCGCCGTGCTGCGGCTGCGGGCTCCCAAGCCGCTGACTCAGACTCAACTTGTCACAGCCCGGATTGCCGGGGTGATCGAGCCCCGTATGGATTTGGAGCCCATCCGCCGGGTGCGGCTGGCCGAAATGCTTCGGAGCCTGGGACACCCGGAGAGCCCGGAGGCCTTCGAGGCCAACGCCCTGGCTCGGGCGATCCTGGTTTCGGCAGCCTGCCTGGTCACGGTACTATTCAACCCGATCTTGGGCATAGGCCTCACGGCGGTGTGCTGCTTCGCTCTTTACAGCCAGCAGGAGAAGAAACTCCGCCAGGAGATGGATGAACGCTGGCAGAAGATTGAACGGGAGCTGCCCCAATTTGCCAGCACCATCCGCCAGAGCTTGAACTCCACCTGCGACGTGGTCAGCATCCTGCGGACCTACCGGAGGATCTGTGGCTCTGCACTGCGCGCTGAGATCGACCACACCCTCAACGACATGGTCACCGGCAATCCCGAGCGGGCCCTGAAGGCCATGGAGGGCCGGGTGGCCAGCCCCAGACTGGGCCAGCTCACTCGGGGCCTGGTCTCCGTCCTTCGGGGCGACGATCAGCGGATGTATTTTGACATGCTGGCCTCCGAGTACCGCAAGGCCCAGAATGAAGAAGTCTCCAAGGCTCTCCTGACCCGGCCGCAGCAGCTCACCCGATACATGGCGCTGCTGTTCGGCTGCATGGTCCTGATGATTGCCGCATCCCTCGGCACCTATCTCATAACCCAAATGGGTACATTTTTTTAATTTTTGGAGGAATTTTTATGAAAAACCAACGGAACAACCTGAAGACCCGCTTCAACCGCTCGGTCATCCGCCTGCAGCTCAGTGTGAGGCAGAAGCTTCAGGAGACGGACGGCAATTTTGTCATGGACCACGCCGTGGTGTTTGTCATCATCGTGGTGCTGGGCGGGATTGTGCTGACCCTGCTGACCAAGTACCTCAACGACGATCTCTCCAGCACGTTGAAGACGAAAATCAACGACTTTTTCAACTAAAGGAATGCGGAAACGGGGGCGGCTGTGCAGCCGCCCCCGTTGGGTAAGGAGAATGTTATGAACAAACTGAAAGAAACCAGAGGGGAATTTTCCCTCAACGGAAGCCTGATTCTGCTGCTGGTCTTTGCCTGTCTGGCTCTGGCCATTTCCGTCCTGGGCGTGGCCAACCGTTCCATGAAGCTGCACACTATGGCCAGCGAGTTGATGCGGTACACCGAGGTGCGGGGTCAGGTGGATTCCGCCGTCTACGGAGAGCTGGACCGGCTGAAGGACGTCACCGGCATGGACGCCAACTGCACCATCACGGCCAACTACCTTAGCGGCACAACCAAGGTGCAGTTTGGGGAGCCCATTACGGTCTGTCTGGAGTATCCGGTCCGCTTCGGCATTGGCGGGGTGCTTTCCGTGCCCATGACCCTCCGCGCCACGGTGGCGGGAAGGAGTGAGCTCTATTGGAAGTAGCGGTAGTCAAGCTCCGGGAGACCCGGGGTGAGTTTGCGCCCATGATGGCGGCCATTCTCATGGTGGGGGTGCTCCTGCTCAGCACCGCCCTGGAGGTCCATCATGTCTACGCCGTGGTGGATCGGGTGGCAGGGATTGCCGACGAGGCGGTGCTGGCCGCAGCGGCGGACAATGTGGAGGAGATTTACAGCGGGGTGCGGGAGAGCGCCTGGGCCTCCCGCCAATATCAGGACAACGCCTGGGCCTGCCAAATATCCACTTCGGCGGTGGAGGAGGCCCTGATAGACTCCCTGGGGGCGGTTTCCGACGGAGCCGGACTTCGGGTGGGAGACTCCGTTCGAATCACGGCGCTGGAGACTCAGGCGGAGAACCCGGAGGACGGCAATCTCAACTTCACCACCACCCTGACGTTGGAGATTCCCCTGAGTTTGGGCGGGGATCTTCTGCCGCCCATCCACAAAACATTGGAGGTGAAAACGACTTATGAGCCAAGGTTTTAAACAATTTCTGTGGCAGCTGCGGATCGAGCCCATCAGCCAGCTGATGCTAATGGGCTACGCTATCTTTCTTGTGCTGATGGTGCTGACCCTGGATGGGGTGTATTTGATGCTTGCCCTATTTTGGGTACTCTTACTTACAATCCTGGGCCGGACGGCCAACAACGGGCACCCGGCCTGGCTGGCCACAGTTCTGACCCCGAATTTCTATGCCGTGAGAGCTCTGAACGGACGCTGGAGCATCTTTCAGCGCAGACGCGGGAAAGGCGGTCCCGCTGACCGCAGGGCCGCCCTGAAAGAACTGGTTGCGGAGCAGACCCTCCTGCCGGCGGCGCTGAAGCCGGGACGGTATCAGGCCATTACCCACGACACGGTTCTGCGCCGGCTGAAGGCCTTGCCCAATGTCTCAGAGGTTGTAGTGACGCCGGCCTACCGGGCGGCTCTCAAAGCGACATGGGGCAAGGGGCTCAGGGGGAGCAGACGTTTTGCCAGCAGGAAGAGAAAGCAGTTTTACCTTGTAAGGTTTCAGGTTATCCCCATAACATAAACCAAGGACCCCAGCGTGTATCGCTAATCAGTTTCGACCACACGTTTCAACTTAATTTTTTTGGGATCAGTGTTTTCATTCAGCAGGCCATATAGATTTTTATAATCGCTGGCACTTAAAATGTGCTTCGGGATAATGACTGCTACATTTTTACCAGTATAGATA
>JAYFPV010000157.1:0-5825 GCA_034927465.1 Lawsonibacter sp. | reverse complement strand
ATTTCTGGCTGATTGACTGGAGCCAGTATGATGAAGCCGGCCAGTGCAACCACGTCATGACTACGTATCACAATGTGTCTGACGGCTGGTATTTGGAAATACCGGACAGCTGGATTGGGAAAATCACCGTTTCCCGCAATGATACGCTGAGCGGTCAGCGTCAGGTAACCTTCTCTCTGTGGCAGGGGAAGGATGAGGCGCCCATACCCTTTTTGAGTATTTATCGGTTGACAGGAAGCAACCGTGTCTCACGGGCTGAAGAGGAGGGGCGATTTACGCTCCGCGAGGAAGGGGAGATTATCTATGCCGCAAAGTTGTATGATTGCGGCTGGGACTGCGGGTTAACGGCCAACGATCTTTTAATGAAGAATTTCCAAACCATTCAGACCAGCTGGTACGGCTGAGCGGAATGATTCAGAAAGGGAGCAAATCATGAGAAAAATATTGGTTTTGGAGGATGAAGAAAATATCCGTAGCTTTGTCGTGATTAATTTAAAGCGGGCTGGCTATACCGCCATCGAGGCAGGAACCGGCGAGGCAGCTTTGACGGCATTGAAGGAAAATCCAGACATTAAGGTTGCTCTGCTGGATATTATGCTGCCCGATATCGATGGATTTGAGGTGTGCCGCAGGATTCGGGCGATGGATAATAAAATCGGCATTATCATGCTGACCGCCCGTACCCAGGAGATGGACAAAGTGACGGGCCTGATGACCGGAGCCGATGACTATGTGACCAAGCCATTTTCCCCTGCGGAGCTCACCGCTCGGGTAGACGCTTTGTTCCGCCGTACCGGCGGAGACACCGAGATGGTGACTGCCGATGAAATCAGTGATCCGCCCTTCCTGCTGAACACCCGCAATCGTACATTGGAGAAAAATGGTCAGCGGGTGAAGCTGACCCAGGTGGAATATTCCATTGTCAAGCTCTTTATGGAAAATCCGGGAAAGGCTTTGGCCCGAGAGGATATCCTGGACGCCGTCTGGGGCAAAGATTACTTTGGAGAACTGAAAATCGTAGACGTAAATATTCGTCGTCTGCGCATCAAGATTGAAGACAACGCCCAAAAGCCTACCTTTGTTAACACCGTGTGGGGCTACGGGTACAAATGGGGCAGCTGACGAAGAGAAAACACTGCTAAAATTCCAGTTGGAAGGGGGGAGCTTGGTGGCCAAGAAGACAGATTTGAATGATCAGGTCAAGATTCGAGGGATCAGACGACGCTGGCTGCTGAACAGCGTCAGCGTTGTGCTACTGATTCTGGTCCTGGCGCTGGGCGCTTTTGCGGCCGCTCTGTGGAGCTACTACTACGCCAGCGCAGCCAATGACCTGGCGGGCAAATCCAGTTCCGCCGCTTCCAGCTTCAAAACCTACACCCGTACCCAGTATTGGGCTGCCGCTCAGCAGACCGTGAATAATTACGAGGAGAAAAGTCAGCTGGAGCTACAATTTTTGGACAATACAGGGGCCGTCGTTTACTCGGGTAATGACCTGACTACAGGAACCATCCCCGGGACCGAGGACATCCAGGGGGCGATGGATAACCAGATAACCACCTCGTGGATGGGCCGGGATCCTACAACGGGAGAGCGCATCCTTGCCGCCTCCAGTCCCGTGGTTTATCAGGGCCAAACCGTTGGGCTGATTCGTTATGTGACCTCCCTGTCCGGGATTGACCGACAGTTTATCTTTGCGATGGTGATTGTTGCTGTGATTGGAATGGCCATTTTTGCCATGGTGTACTTTTCCAACTTATATTTTGTTCGATCCATTGTTGAGCCCCTGGCCAGTATCACCGAAACGGCCCGACTCATTGCCGACGGCAGCTATGGAGTTCAAATTGAGAAAAAATTTGACGATGAGGTCGGGGAACTGACCGACACCATCAACGACATGTCATTGAAAATCAAACGCTCGGAAAAGACCCAGACAGAATTTATCTCGTCGGTCTCTCATGAGCTTCGCACGCCCCTGACTGCAATCACCGGCTGGGCGGAAACCATTCAAAGCGGCGAGCTGCGGGACCCAGCGGATGTGCAAAAGGGAATGGACATTATTGTGTCTGAGGCCCGTCGCCTGACCAATATGGTGGAGGAGCTGCTGGAGTTTTCCAGGATTGAGGATGGCCGATTTACCCTGTCGGTGGAGCCGCTGGATTTGAAGGCGGAGTTGGAAGACGCGGTATACACCTACAAAGAATTTTTCCGCAAGGAAGGAATCGAACTGAATTACCAGGATTGCGAAGAGGAGATGCTACCCATTTCTGGCGACCCCGAGCGTCTGCGGCAGGTGTTCTGCAATCTGCTGGACAATGCGGCCAAGCACGGCGGCGCAGGAAAGCGCATTGACGTTTCCATTCACCAGGATATTTTGGATGCCGTCATTCAAATCCGGGACTATGGACCGGGTGTCCCCGCAGAGGAACTTCCTTTCATTAAAAATAAATTCTATAAAGGCAGCTCCAAGGCAAGGGGCTCTGGCATCGGACTGGCGGTGTGTGAAGAGATTATCACACGCCACGAGGGAAGGATGGACGTTGCGAACGCCGAAGGCGGAGGCTTTGTGGTTACCATTCGTCTATCAATTGAAACATAAGTTCGATTTTCCCTTGCAATTTTTTCAATCCTTTGATAGAATGTCTTTGAGCGCGGTATGATTGACAAAAGGAGAACTTATTTCATGCAAGAAAAGCAAGAACAGACCCAGCAAGTATGCGCACAAGACTGCCCAAAGGGATTTAAAACCATGTGTGGCGGACAGGCGCTCATCGAAGGAATCATGATGCGCGGGCCTAAAAAGCAGGCTGTTGTCGTGCGCAAGCCGGACGGCCAGCTGGAGATACAGGAGAAGGAACTCAAACTGATTAAAGACCGCTACCCAATTCTCGGCCTTCCTTTGATTCGGGGCGTGGTGAACTTTTGCGATTCCATGTACAACGGGGTGACCGCCTTGATGTATTCGGCGGAATTTTTTCCGGAGAACGGAGCGGAAGAGGAGCAGCCGTCGAAATTCGAAGCCTGGCTGGAATCGCGGTTTGGCAGTGAGAAGGCCACCGCATTTTTTACAACTCTGGCGGTGATTCTGGGCATTGCCATGTCCATCGGGTTGTTTTTTTTGCTGCCCACCCTGTTGGGTACCGTGGTTACCTTGGTGACGGACTCCATGCTAGTCCGGAATTTGACGGAGAGTATGTTAAAAATTGCAATCTTTGTTGGCTATCTGTTCCTTTGCTCCAGAATGAAGGAAATGAAGCGGGTGTTTTCCTACCATGGGGCAGAGCATAAGACGATCTTCTGCTATGAGGCCGGATTGCCGCTGACTGTGGAACATGTACGCCGGCAGCCCAGGCATCACCCCCGCTGCGGCACTAGTTTTTTGTTTGTCGTGATTTTTATTTCTATTTTGGTGTCCACAGTGGTCTTTGCCATCTGGCCGGTTCGAAATGTACTGCTGCGGATTTTGGCTCATTTGATTATGCTTCCTGCGGTCGTCGGGGTGAGCTATGAGTTTAACCGCTATGTGGGCCGCCACGATGGCCCCATTACCCGAATTTTGATTGCTCCCGGGCTTTGGCTTCAGAATTTTACAACTTTTGAGCCGGACGACTCCATGATTGAGGTTGGTATTCGGGCACTGGAGTTGGTGTTGCCGGAGAAGCAAGGGGAAGACATGTGGTAAATCGGGAAGGAAGCGGCGCATCGGCTGGAGATCAGATGGAGTGTTCCCGGAAACCAGGTTAGGGGCTTTTGCTTTGGCATGCGCAGAGAGCGGCCATGGCCGCTTGTGGTTGAAAATTGGAATGTTCCGTGGAATGGAAGAATCCCCTGGGTCGGCGGGGACAAGAACCCGACCCCACGAAACAACAGCGAGGTGGGAAACTTGGCGACAACCTATAACAATTTATTCTTGGACACCAGGGCACGTCTGCGAAAGGCCGGGGTAGAGGCAGCCCAACTGGAGGCACGCGAGCTAGTGTGCTACGCTGCCGACAAGAGCCGTGAGCAACTGTACCGCGACATGTCCCTGTACGTCTCGGCAGAGTTGGAAAAGCGGGTGGATGATCTGGTCCGCCGACACCTGTCCGGCGAACCGGTGGCCTATATCATCGGGGAATGGGAATTTTACGGACTGCCGCTGGACATCAACCACGATGTGCTGATTCCACGCACGGACACCGAGCTTCTGGCCGAGCGTGGCATTGCACGTGCGCGGGAGGCCGGAGATGGTGCGCGGGTGCTGGATCTGTGCGCTGGCAGCGGATGCATTGGACTGGCCATCGCGGCCAACGTTCCTGCCTGCCGGGTTGTACTGGGAGAGCTGTCCGAGGGGGCTCTGCGTACCTGCAAGCAGAATGTCCGCCGCAATGGCCTGAATGCTAGGGTTACCTGTCTGTCAGTAGATGCGCTGGAGACACCCAGCTCTGCGCTGTGGGATTTTGATGTCATGGTCTGCAATCCGCCCTATATTCCAACCAGAGATCTGGCCGGGTTGGATGTTTCTGTCCGGGAGTATGAGCCGCATATGGCTCTGGACGGCGGGGAGGACGGTTTGGAGTTCTATCGGGTCATTGCCTCAAAATGGAAAGCCGCGCTCCGCCTGGGAGGCGGATTGGTCTTTGAAGTTGGGATGGGACAGGCCCCTGAGGTAGAGGAGATTTTGGCCCAAAACGGCTATGAGAGCATTCAGACGGCTCAGGATACGCAGGGAATCTGGCGGGTGGTAGAAGGGACTGTCAACAATTAACGGTCCGTTTTATTGGACTCGTTTTTCGGTATGATTGGGATAAGCTGCAAGACCGGCCAAGGCCGGCGGGAAAGGATGAGAGTGTATGGCAAATAAAAAACCTTCTGTGGAGGCGGCGGCTCCCGCAGCCGACAAGAAGAAGGCGATTGAAACCTGCATGGCCCAGATTGAGAAAAGCTATGGAAAGGGCGCCATTATGCGGCTGGGGGAGAATACAGGCATCGTGGTGGAGTCCATCCCAACCGGTTCCTTGTCCCTGGATATTGCCCTGGGCATTGGCGGCGTCCCGAAGGGGCGCATTGTAGAGATTTATGGCCCTGAATCCTCCGGCAAGACGACATTGGCTCTCCATATTGTGGCCGAAGCGCAGAAACGGGGGGGTGAAGTGGCCTTCATTGATGCGGAGCATGCCCTGGATCCAAGCTATGCCAGAGCGTTGGGCGTGGACATTGACGCCATGCTGATCTCGCAGCCGGACACCGGGGAGCAGGGCCTGGAAATTTGCGAGGCCCTTGTTCGATCCGGCGCTATCGATGTGGTGGTGGTTGACTCCGTAGCGGCTCTGACGCCGAGGGCTGAAATCGAAGGGGAGATGGGAGACAGCCATGTGGGCCTTCTGGCGCGTCTGATGAGCCAGGCGCTGCGGAAATTGGCGGGTTCTATTTCCAAAACCAACTGCATTGTCATTTTTATAAACCAACTTCGGGAAAAAGTGGGTGTCATGTATGGGAATCCGGAAGTGACCACCGGCGGCCGCGCCCTGAAGTTCTATTCTTCGGTTCGGATTGATGTACGCCGCATTGAGGCCATCAAGGTGGGCAGTGAAGTGGTAGGAAACCGCACACGGGCGAAGATTGTGAAAAATAAAGTCGCGCCACCGTTCCGGGAGGCGGAGTTTGAGATTCTCTATGGAGAGGGAATCTCAAAGTGGGGTGAGCTGGTAGACTTGGGAGTCAGACTGGATATTATTCAGAAATCGGGCTCCTGGTTTTCCATGGGCGATCTGCGGATTGGCCAGGGCAGAGATGCCGCCCGTCAATATTTTAAGGACAACCCAGAACTGGCCGAGCAGGTGGAGGCC
>JAYFPV010000007.1:0-4253 GCA_034927465.1 Lawsonibacter sp. | reverse complement strand
CACATACAAGCTGCGCCCTGCAGCTGAAATTGCGGATCTTCTGATGGCGGAGATTTTACGGGGCTCAAAACTTAAGGCGGGGGACGAGGTCTCTGTTTTGGTTTCCGGTCTGGGCGCTACCACCCAAATGGAACTGTTTATCCTTTTTGATCGGATCAGCGAGATCCTAAAAAAAGAGCATCTAAAGGTTTATCGCTCTTATGTGGGGAACTACTTTACCTCGCTGGACATGCGGGGGGCAACGATCACTTTGATGAAAATGGATAAAGAACTGCGGGATCTGCTGCGGTACCACGAGGACATATGCCTGTAAGACGGTACCGGTGCACCCCCTAGTGAGGATGGCAGGAAAGGAGAGGGATGAAACGTGAGTCTGATCGAACTTAAGGGCATTCGAAAAAGCTTCTATAATGTTGAAGTTCTCCACGGTGTGGATTTCTCACTGAGACCGGGTACTGTTCATGCTTTGGTCGGCGAGAACGGCGCTGGAAAGTCCACACTGATGAAGACCATCGCAGGTGTACATAGAGCAGATAAAGGTAAAATTTTTATGGATGGAAAGGAGGTACTCATTGATTCTCCGGCCAAGGCACGGGAGCTGGGTATTGCCATGATTCACCAGGAGCTGTCTGCCGAGAACGAGATGTCGGTGGCTGAAAATATTTTCCTGGGCCGGGAGCCGAATCGTTGTGGCATGATCAATTACCGGCAGCTTTATAAGCAGACGGACGAACTACTCAGTCGGCTGCACATCCATTTGGACCCTCGGACAAAAATGAAGAACCTTCGGGTAGCAGATCAACAGATGGTTGAAATTGCAAAGGCCGTTTCTCAAAATGCTCGTGTCGTGATTATGGATGAACCTACATCCTCCATTACGGACAGAGAGGTAGACAATCTGTTCCTGATAATTCTGGACATGAAGGACAGTGGCACTGGTATCATTTACATTTCCCATAAAATGGACGAAATCTTCCGGATCTGCGACGATATTACGGTGCTGCGGGATGGGACCAGAGTCTCTACATCTTCGGCAGCGGACATGGACGAGGATACGCTGATCCGAAGTATGGTGGGCCGAGATATCAAGGCCCAGTTTCCAAAGGTAGCGGTTCCCATCGGGGAAACCATTTTGAAGGTCGAGGATTTAACGCTTCCAGGACAGTATGAACATATTAGCTTTGAACTACGCAGAGGCGAGATCCTAGGCTTTGTCGGACTGGTGGGCGCTGGAAGAACTGAGTTAATGCACACCCTTTTTGGGCTGAGCCGGCCCCACTCCGGCACAATTCGCTACCAGGGCAAGCTGGTGCAATTCAAGAACCCGCGTCAGGCCGTTCAAAACGGAATTGCTTATGTGACAGAGGATCGCAAAGGGGAAGGATTGGTGCTTCCCATGAGCGTAGGGCAGAACATTACTCTGACTGCTCTCAAAAATTTTGCCCCCAAAGGCATCCTGCAGGCAAGGGCCGAGGCGGAAACCATCCAGCAGAAAGTACTCTCACTTGGGATAAAGGTCGCACGGCATCGCCAGCCGGTCAAAGCGCTTTCTGGAGGAAATCAGCAGAAGGTCGTGCTGGCCAAGTGGATGATTTCCAATCCAAACATTATTATCTTCGATGAGCCTACCAGAGGCATCGACGTGGGCGCTAAGGCCGAGATTTATAAGATCATGTGTGATTACGTCAGTATGGGCAATGCCATCATCATGGTTTCTTCGGAGATGCCGGAAGCTATGGGTATGTCTGATCGGATTGTTGTCCTGAGCGATCATAAATTCAGCGGGGAACTGAAACGTGGGGAATTCTCTCAGGAGGCAATTGCGCAGTTGCAGTTCCGCTACATGCAAAAAGCAGTAGGAGCGATGAATCATGAATAATGTGTCAACTGTGGAAAAAAAGTCCACCAAGCGGCATGAGATGACTAAAAAGCAATTTATAGCCACATATGGCTCACTGATTGGCCTGATTTTGCTGGTCCTGATCATCACCCTGATCAAACCGCGATTTTTGAGCATTGCCAACATACGCAATGTTCTGCGCGTGGCTTCAATCAACGGCTTGCTCGCCGTCGGTATGACATTTGTGGTTTTGACAGGTGGTATTGACCTATCGGTGGGTGCGGTCATGGGCTGCGCAGGTATGTACTCCGCCTATTTTGCCCAGACCAGTATGGGTTATCCTGCCATTGCGGCCGTCATGGTGGGTATCCTAATGGGATTGGCCATCGGGGTGTTCAACGGTATGTGCATTTCATACCTAAAGGTTCCTGCCTTTGTTGGTACGTTAGGGTCGATGAGTATCGCAAAAGGACTTACCTTTTTGCTGACAGAAGCAAAACCAATTCCAATGCTTTCTGACAGCTTTAAGTTGCTCGGCGGCGGCAATGTGTTTGGCTTTTTGCCAATTCCAATTCTGATTATGGCGATCGTGCTTCTAATTTGCTTCGTGCTGCTGTATAAAACCTGTTACGGCCGCTATGTGTTTGCAGTGGGCGGTAACTTAAACGCTGCGCATGTGTCGGGCATTAACACAAAAAAGATTATCTGCTCCGTGTATGTTATTTCCGGTGTACTGGCTGCACTGGCTGGCATTATCACCACCGCTCGAGTCACTTCCGGTGTTACCTCCACTGGTTCCGGATATGAGACGGACGCCATTGCTATGGTGGTCATCGGCGGCACCAGCTTGGCGGGCGGCAAGGGCCGTCTCTGGGGCACAATCGTTGGTATTCTGATTATGCAGTGCCTGACCACTGGGCTTGATATGCTCGGCGTAAATGCTTATTACCAGCTGATTGTAAAGGGCTTTGTCGTCATTGGTGCAGTTATGCTGGACGGTCTAAGCTCAGACTAACAGGATTTTTAACTGGTAAAACAGTTGAAAATAGTATTATTAAGGAGGATTTTTTGATGAAAAAGGTATCCAAAGTTCTTGCGTTGCTCTTAGTAACAGCAATGGCGTTTGCCTGCAGTTCCTGCAGCAGCAAGCCCGCCAGTTCGTCCGCGGCATCTGGTTCATCTGCGGCGTCCAGTTCGTCTGCGGCATCCGGTTCTGCGTCCTCTTCCGATTCCGGCAAAACCCTGAAGATTGGTGCCACCTTCTACAGCCTACAAAATGAGTTTACCATGCGTATGGATAACGCTGGCAAAGCTTGGGCGAAAGAAAATAATGTAGACTACACTTCCTACGACGGAAACTATGATGCGGCTACCCAACTCTCCCAGGTGGAAACCATGATCGCTGACGGCTGCGATGCCATCATCCTGAATCCGCAGGATGCAGACGCCTGCGCTGCCTGCGTGGATGCTGCCACTGAGGCTGGTATTCCCGTCATTGGCGTTAATACCATGGTCAACAGTGACAAGCTGATCTCCTATGTCGGCTCTCAGGATGTCAGTGCCGGCGAGGATATTATGAACTTCATGATCAAACATATGGGCTCTGACGCGTTCAATATCGTCATCATCGAGGGCCCCATGGGCCAGTCCGCTCAGCTGCAGCGCTATGAGGGCATCTCCAATGTTCTGAAGGATCATCCCAACATCAAGGTGCTGGACTACAACACGGCCAATTGGTCTCGTTCCGAGGCTATGACGTTGATGGAAACATGGATCACCACTTACGGTGATAAAATTCAGGCTGTTGTCGCGGAGAACGACGAGATGGCTCTGGGCGCCCGTCAAGCCATTGAGGCTGCTGGTATGGACATCCCCTGTATCGGTGTAGATGGCATTGCTGACGCTGTTACTGCTGTTCAGAACGGCGGCATGATTGCCAGTGACTTCCAGAATGCGGAAGGTCAGATGACCGGTGCTCTGGACACCGCAGTGAAGGCCATCAACGGGGAGACCGTGGAGAAGCAAAACTGGATCCCCTTTGAGATGATTACTCCCGAAAACGCTGCTGATTATGTAAACAAATATTAATTCTAATTTTCGTACATTTTCCTTTCATATGATATATTGATAAAGCGGATAGGCGGAGGGGTGCTTAATCCGTCCGCCTATCCTAAATTTAATGAAAACGGAGGTTTCTGACCATGTTACCTTATGATGGGGTGGATCTCGACTATTCCCTAAAGGGGAAGACTGCGGTCATCACAGGCGGTGCTGCCGGAATCGGTTATGCTACCGCAAAGCTCTTTCACGCAAAGGGTGTAAATATTGTATTGGCGGATATGAACCCCAAACTGAACGAGATTGCTGCCGGGATTGGTGAACATTGCATCGGCGTGGTGGGCAACGTATGCGA
>JAYFPV010000363.1:0-7021 GCA_034927465.1 Lawsonibacter sp. | reverse complement strand
AGCGCCAGCGGCAAGGGGGCGGCCCACAGTTCATTGTAGAGGGTCTTGGTACTCACCATCTCATTTCCCTTGAATAACATGTGAAGCCTTGCGTAACCCATGCAGGCATCCAAAGACCATCAATGCACGCTAACCTGCTGCACAACCCAGTCGATGAAAGCAGCTCGTTTCCTACGGTGGTCGGTGAGCAACTAAGCTCTCTGGCAATTGCACTGTTTGAGTATCTTATGCGACGCAGCCGCTGAATGATGCCTCTATCTTTTCGCTGTAAATGCTGTCCTCGCTTGCGTTCTGAATCCACTGTGATATAATCTGGGCAGTCCATAGTGATTGTCCTCCTTTGGCAGTTTGGGTGTGTGAGAACGCCATTCTACCATATGGGAAAATTACTATGGATTTTTATATCCCAGTGTCCAACTTCATTTTACAACCGACCTTTTGAAAAAACAAACAAAAAACGAACGATTCAACGATTTACACAAGTAAAGCGCTTCGTAAAACGAAAGTCGAGAGATTGACCTAATAGGGCGGATCCCTCGACCTTTTATATTATTCGAAGATGAGTTAATCGTGCGATTCATTGCATGCGCATCAATCGCTTTGATCCAGATAAGCTTTGGAGGATAATAGCAGATGCTACTCCGTACACATGCGCATGGGTGATTTTCCCAACTGTTGGGTAATGTTTTCCGTGTGGTGGCGCAGCAGCAAGCGCATCTGAAAACCCCCGCAAAGTCTATTCCAGACAGAATTGTCAACTTACGCTAGCCCCATGTGCGCCCGATTGTACGGGGAAAGGCCGGGCTTTTCCGTGGTAAGCGGGTTTGCTTTTATCAATAAACAGCGTTTTGACCGCTTCAACGAGGGTGTTACTCTGATTGCCAGCGCGAAAAAATACAAGGCTCGCTTTGGCTGCTGGTCGGAAGCAATTCTGGCCGATACGATTTATCGGAACCGGGAGAAGCGAGCATTTTGCAAGGAACACGGCTTGTACATGCGCCTTCGTACACCACTCAGATTGGCTGTTTAGTACGTTCCTCTGTTTAAGAGAGTTTTTCAGAAGGCCCTATGTATTACAATAATTAAAGAGGTTCATTGTGGAACAAAAAGTTACAAAGCGTCGAGGCCGTTAGCCCGCAGCTAAGAACCCTGATGAGCGAGCAGAGAGTCATAATCTTCGTCTTGAAGACGAAACCTTCGCTGGAATCAACGATGTTAAGCATGCACTGAACGTGCCCTCCGCAGATAAGGCAATCAAGTCGCTCCTTGACACATTTTCGATGACGCAGGCAAAAAAACTGATTCCGGAACGTGCTACTGAAATTTCCGAGTTTGAGATCCTGTGTCGTAAGCTGGTGGACACATATCCAACCCGTGCGAGTCTTTTGCTTATGACGGCTGATAACATGATTCACCCACCGGGGTTTGTATGGACTTCTAAATAAACAGGTTTAAATCTGAACCGGAACACGGCTTTTTCATGTTGCAGAGTATGACAAATTTTGGTATAATTAAACAACGGTAAAGGCTTGTTAGCCTGCATCCATCGGCTACTACCACAGCTGTGCAGAATTATCTCTGCACGGCTGTGTATGTTTGCAGTTAAAAATGAATCCTGCATGGCAACCATTTAAAGAAGATTTATTCAACAGTGACTAATAGCAATTATGCGCAGCTCAAGTTACGCATAATCCTCTTTTTCCAATAGATACTATTCCTTTTCGTCATTTGTTATTTTTATGTATTTACGGTGAGGTTTCTTTCTCAGGCAGAAAGTTCTGATATGGCTTTTTTAATCAGCTTTTCCGGTTGGCTAGTCCAAGTATAAGCTGAGTGAGGCGTTATTCAACAGGAGGTATACCATGGAAAGGATCAACGGAAGTGAAGTTCCTGCCGTCTCCATTCGGGATCTGAAAATGAGCTACGGAGACAAGCAGGTACTCAACGGAATTAATCTTGAAATCCAGCGGGGACAAATCATCGGTTATATTGGCCCAAACGGAGCAGGGAAAAGTACAACAGTAAAAATCCTGTTAGGGATACTAGAGGGATACCAAGGTCAGGTGCAAATTCTGGGCGAAGACATTTCCTCCGATTCCACAGCTTATAAAAAGAAAATCGGTTATGTCCCAGAAACCGCCGATATTTATGACAGTCTCTCCGCTCAGGAATATCTGACGTTTATCGGTGAGCTCTACGGTCTGAATTTTGAAACGGCAGACCGGAAAGCCCGCAGGCTGATGGCTTTGTTCGGGATTGAGTCTGTCTATTCCGCAAGAATATCTTCCTATTCAAAGGGCATGAAGCAGAAAGTGCTGATCATTGCCAGTTTGATTCACAACCCGGAAATCATCTTTTTTGACGAGCCGTTGAGCGGCCTTGATGCCAACAGTGTCCTGGTATTCAAAGAGATCCTGACGGAATTGGCGGCACCGGGCAAGACGATTTTCTATTCCTCCCACATTATGGAGGTGGTGGAAAAGATCAGCGACCGGATCATCATGCTCAACAACGGAGATATTGTTGCTGACGGTACGTTTGCTCAGCTTAAGGCGCAATGTAGCCAGGGCACTCTGGAGGACATTTTCAATCAGCTGTCGGGCTTTTCACAACACCAAAGCATTGCTGGTGAGTTCATCGGTGTCATTGAGGAGTAGGATATGCAGGATTTTTTGTATCTAAAATTTCTGGACCGGATAAAAGGAATTATTTCAGCTGTGGGAGTCGATTATCCGGTAATGCGGCGTATTTTGCAAGTCAAATTGGTCATAAACAGCCGCCGATCGGCCACTATATTAAGCAGGGAGCAAACCGAGCGCAAAAACTCCTATCTGACCTCGTTAGCCATTTATGCCTTTATGGGGATCTTTATCGGGCTGCTGTTGCTTCTCCCCTCCCCACTATTTTTAAAGATGAGCATCGTCATCGGAATGATTCTATTCCTTCTTCTGACCACAATGATTTCCGATTTTTCCTCAGTTCTGTTGGACGTGCAGGACCGGACAATTCTGCTGACCCGCCCGGTAAGCGTCAAAACGCTGAACGCCGCCAAGCTTTTGTACATTCTCTATTATCTGGCCGGAATCACGCTGTCTCTGGCCGGCGTTTCGCTGATGGTCGGGCTTATCAAATACGGAATTTGGTTTTTCCTGACCATGTTCTATATTCTGATCTTGATTTGCTGTTTTTCCCTTCTGTTCACCGCAATTTTCTACTTTGCAATTCTGCATCTTTTCTCGGGGGAAAAGCTGAGGGACATCATCAACTATTTTCAAATCATTCTGACTGTCTTTATGACGGTCGTCTTCCAACTGGTCGGCAGGATGTTTAATCTCATCGACTTAAACGTTCAGATTGACTTTCACTGGTGGAGTTACCTGCTTCCGTCATCATGGTTCGCCGCCCCTTTTGTCATCCTCTTTTCCGATGAGCGCAGAGCGGTATATTTTCTCCTGTCGGCAATCGGCATCATCGTCCCGATATTGGCTCTGATCCTATACATCAAGGCGGCGGCTCCGGCTTTCGAGCGAAACTTGCAGAAGCTTACAAGTGCGGGAGGTGGGAGAACCAAGGGACTTTCAGGCCTGCATAAAATTTCCGCACTGCTTTGTCCGAATCACGACGAACGAGTGTTTTTTGAATTTGCCTGCTCCATGCTAAAGAGTGAGCGCAAGTTAAAACTTCGCCTGTTTCCAAGTCTGACCCTTGGAGTCATCATGCCGTTTATTATGCTTCTAAGTATGTTACATGCCGCTATGACAATATCTGACTTTTTGCAGACTGTTTTGGCGGGGAAATACTACCTGTATGCTTACTTTTCGGTAGTCATATACTCCACGTTGTTCCTCACTATCAGCAGAAGTGAAAGCTATCGTGGGGCATGGATCTACAGGGCAATTTCAATCGACAACCCCGGTCTTGTGTTCAGAGGCGCAATGAAGGCGTTCCTGTATAAATATGTCGTTCCATTTTATTTGCTTACTTGTGTCATTTTTACAGTGTTGTGGGGAATCAAGATTATCCCGGATCTGCTCATCATTTTCATGAATCTGATCTCGGTGATGCTGTTCGTATTTTTACGCTCCAGAAAAGAGCTTCCTTTCAGCCAGAATTTTCATATCAACCAGGGTGAGGGGTCTTTGGGTGTGGTCTTCCTTTCCATTCTGCTATGTGGATGTATGGTCGCTGCACATTATCTACTGGCAACCCGGCTGAGCTATGGATTAGTACTCAACTTTGGAATTTCTACCGTTTTGACGGTCTTTCTCTGGCATAGATGTTTTCGTATTGGCTGGGATCAAATTGTCCGAGATGCCGGATAACTCATCAGTCAGGCCGTTCCTTTGAATCCGAGACGATTCGATTCGGCAAGTGTTTTCTGCAATCCGTCTGACGTTACACCGTTTTGCCCTCTATTGCTTGCCGCTGGAATGGTATGAAGAATACTTTAAAATACTGCGTTTCTAGCTATCGTACTGATGCACTATTCTTTGGGAATTATGAGCTTCGCTTAATTTAATGTTTACTTAATACCAGAAAGTACGAACAGCCTGTAGTGAGAAAAACGGAAAGGTAGACTGATAAGACATGAACCATATGTAAATCAAGGATTTCAATAAATTAAATTCAAACGACATTATTTGATTATCCTTCAATGCTTTCTTGCACAATGGATTATGGCATTTTGTCGGTTGCCGGGAGAAAAATGTGGTCGTAGGCGCAACCTAACCGACAAAATAATTGATTTATATATATTATAAATAAGGCTGCTGAGCTTTCAGGTTTTCAGAAAAGTGTTGGGGGTTTTAACCAGGACATAGATGTCAAATCAGCCTTGGTCAAGCTGGAACAGGCGCAGTATCCGCTGCAGAATCCAAGATAAGTGAGTGCAGTAGTAAAAGGTAGACCCAAGTTTTTTTTTTAATCAAGGCGTGAGCAAAACTCGAATGGATTTGATCCTTGTAGCTTTGCACATTCAGCCAAATTGCTGAGTTCCTCAAGCGTAAAAAGGAAGGGTTGCAGAATTTTTATTCTGCAACCCTTCCCTAAACTCTGGTTTTATTTTTTCATTCCACTTCACCGGGGACATACCAGCTTGAGAGCTTCCTTTTCAAACAACATATAAATATTGTCTGCCCTGAGACTTTGCTACAAAGCTTACATGCAGGCATTTTCATCAAAGTCGCAGATCAGGGCCTTGTCTACAATAGACGCCTCCGGATGATCCACTGTATCATATTTTTCATAGTTTTTTAGCATCATAATTCCGCTGATCAGCATCAAAATCATGACAATCAGCAGCGGGAATGCACTGACAATGGCCAACTGCTTGGTTGCGTCAATGCCGCTGACCGCGCCGACGGTGTTGGCGGTGGCCAGATTTACAAAGCAGACAAGAGATACGGTAACGCCCCAGAAGATTTTAATCTTGGCGGGCGGTTCTGCCGTTGCGGCGTCTTTGGCATTGATGGACAGCGAAGAAATGGTGGTCGTCATGGAATCACACAACGTGACAATGGAGAGGAAGGCCGTGAACAGAAATACCACATCCAAAATCGTAGAGAGAGGCATGTTCCGGAAGAAGGCAAATACCGCAGACTCTGTCCCCAACTCCTGCATGCTTTGGTAGATACCGCCGCCGTTTATCTCATAGAAGATGGAAGCACTGCCGAAGATACCGAACCAGACAATGCCGAACAGACCAGGCAGCAAAAAGTTGTAGATGGTAAATTCCCGCAGAGTACGACCCTGAGCAATTTTGGCTAGGAAAATGCCCATCAAAGGCGCATATGCAATCATCCAGCTCCAGTAGTTGATGGTCCACCAGGTGGGCCACATCTCGCCGTCAAATCCGGAAAGGTATGTGGATTGGGTAAAGAAATGCTCAAAATGGAAGCCCAGCGCCTGTACCCCGTTGTTCATGATAAAAGAGGTGGGGCCAAATAGAAGGACAAAGGCCAACAGAATCAGATACAGCTTTGCGTTTTTGTCAGATAAAAAGCGTACGCCGCGGCCAATACCGGTATAGCTGGAAATCAGGAAGGTAATCACCACCGTAACCAGAATCACCATCCACAAAAAGCGCCCCGGAGTAATGTTGGCCAAAATTCCAATCCCGGCACCCAACTGCAGCGCACCTTCGCACAGAGAGGCAGAGACACCGCCGGCTAGTCCAAACACACACAGAATATCCACAACAGTACCAATGATGCCCATCGCTTTTTTTCCCAGAATGGGATACAGGCAGGCACTGACCCGGTAGGGAAGCTTCATATTGTATACAGCCACACCAATGGCAATGCCTGCAACACAATAATAGGCGTATTCCGAGAAACCCCAGTGCAAATAGGTTGTGGCCAACGCCAGCATAGTCCCCTGCTCGGTACCGGGAGCGTACAGGTTGGCAAAGCCCGGAATTCCTTCTGTGAAGTGGGTAATCGGCTCGGCAATGCTCCAGAACACAATGCCGGTGGCAATGCCGCCACACAGAGCGATGACAAACCAGTTCCATCTGCTCATAATTGGCTTGGCATTTTTGCCGCCCAGTCGAATGTCGCCTACTTTCTTTGAGAACATAACCCAAATGCAGAAGAAGACCAATCCAAGCGTCAGCAGGTCATAGAGACTTCCGAACTTGAGACAAGCAAACTCCACAATGGCACTTTCCCCGTTCGCGAACCACTCGGGAGCCGCAAGGCCCAGCACAATGATTACAATGTACAGCAGCGCCATGGTGATAAAGACTGGTTTCCGGATTACAACTTTTTCTTTCATGAAAATTCCTCCCATTTTGTCTCCCGCAGGCGATTGTTTGCGGCCGCTTGCCGCAGCTAAGAATGGCGGGGATCAATACAGTTTGAGTAAACCGGCCTTTTGTTCCGCGGCCCGCACCAGACGGCCGCTGTGAACAAGCTCCCGGATTGCCTCCAGATACGGGGAGAGGTACAGGTCTTCCTCCATCGTGGGAATCGCTTCCGCCAGGAGTTTCAGGACCCCGTCGGTGCCTGCGCCCCGAGCAAGC
>JAYFPV010000168.1:0-2105 GCA_034927465.1 Lawsonibacter sp. | reverse complement strand
TGTTGCGTTGCAAAATCAAATTCATATTTTTCACCGCTCCGGATTCCAAACTGATGGATTCTGCCGTCACCCACCAGCTTCCAAATCTGATACATCACGGTGGAATGGGAGAGTTCCTCTCCCAGATAGTCGGTGCGAAGGTCAGTGTGGGCGTCAAAATGGATGATGTGCAAATCCGGATATTGTTCTGCCACCGCACGCACCGCGCCCAAGGTAACCAGATGCTCCCCGCCTAGCATGAGAAAGCGCTTGTTGTCCGCCAAAAGCCGCGCGGTGTATTGCTGAATCTGCTCCAGCACCCGCGGGGTGTTGCCAAAGGGCAGCTCAAGATCCCCGCCGTCAAAGACGCTGCATTCGGTCAAATCCCTGTCACAGTAGGGCGAGTAGGTTTCAATCCCAAAAGACTCGTTTCGAATGGCAGATGGGCCAAACCGAGCGCCGGGGCGGTAAGAGGTTGTCCCGTCAAAGGGAGCGCCGAACAGCACCAGATCGGCAGTCTGGTATTCCGAGGTGCAGGCCAAAAAGGTTTGTATATTTTTATCCATCGGCCAGCAGATCCTTTACATAGTTTGGCAGAAAAAACGCGCCCTGATGCAGTTGTGTGTTGTAGTACCGGGTTGAAATTTCAAGTTGGTTCCAGGCTTCCGCGCGCAGAGCTTGAACGGGGTCCAGCCCCTTAGAGGCAAAGCCAAACAGCCAATGCCCCGAGGGATAGGTGGGGATATGGGCCTGATACACCAGACTGACGGGAAAGGCCTGCGCAATGCACCGGTGTGCCATCCGGGTCTCCTTCGCGTCTTCAGGGTAGAAGGGGCTTTCGTGCTGATTGATCAGGATTCCCTCATCGGTCAGTGCCTGAAAGCAATTTCCATAAAACTCCCGGGTAAACAGCACCTCGCCTGGGCCAAAGGGGTCTGTGGAATCCACAATAATAAGATCATAAGTGTTTTCTTTTCTGCGAACAAATTTCAGCCCGTCCTCAAAGTGGAGGCGCACCCTGGGATCTTCAAAGCCGCATGCCGTTTGGGGCAGATATTTCTGACAGACTTCCACCACACGCCGGTCGATTTCCACCACTTCAATTTCTTCGATCTGACTGTACTTTGCCAGTTCGCGCACCACGCCGCCGTCTCCCGCTCCGATGACCAGCACACGCTTCACATTCGGATGTACCGCCAGCGCTGGATGGGTAATCATTTCGTGATAAATAAATTCGTCCCGCTCGGTCAGCATCATAATCCCGTCCAACGTAAGAAAACGTCCAAATTCTATCGAATCGAACACGGAGATCCGCTGATATTCGCTTGTTTCGTGGTGAAGCTGGCTGTTTACCTGGATGGAAAAACGCACCGCCGGGGTGTGATATTCACTATACCATAAGTCGTCCATTTTATTCTCCTTTCAGCACGTTCAGTCGGCTGATGTCCATACATTCCGGACCGGTCATCAGGCAGCCCTTTTCCCGGGCATACCGAATATAGGCGATAATTTCCGGTGTAATGCGCTCACCCGGAGCCAGAATGGGGATTCCGGGTGGATAACACATCACAAACTCGGTGCAGACTCTGCCGGCACATGCGGAAAGGGATAGACTGATTTTTTCCGCATAAAAGGCGGTTTGGGGCGACGTTACCACGACCGGGCTGATGTATTCCGTTTCCAGCATGTTTTTATTGTCTTGCTTGAATCGGCGGCGAATTTCACTCAATGAGCTGATCAGCCGCTCCACGTGTTTAGTTTTATCGCCAACCGAAAGGTAGGCGAGAATATTACCCAGATCCCCGAATTCAATCTGAATTCCGTACTCATCCCGGAGCAAATCGTACACCTCGATACCCGCAAGGCCCAAGGAAAGGGTGTTCACTGAAAGCTTTGTCACGTCAAAATCAAAGACGCTGTCTCCGTTGACCAGCTCTTTGGAGTAAGCGTAATAATCCCCGATGGCGTTAATTTCTTCCCGTGCGTAGGCGGCAAAGCGCTTTACCTTCTCGAAAATTTTCTCCCCGCGGAGGGCTAGATTTCGCCGGGAGATATCCAGGCTGGAAAGCAGAAGGTAAGAGCCGCTGGTGGTCTGGGTCAGGTTGATGATTGTTCGGACATAATGC
>JAYFPV010000491.1:0-2410 GCA_034927465.1 Lawsonibacter sp. | reverse complement strand
TGTTTGCCGCAGCCAAGGAAAAGTATTATCGTCCCATCTCCTGTGCTGTTCCGGTCTGAGCGCTAAAAAACAGCCCGCTTCCTTTTCGGATGTGGGCTGTTTTTTTATTTTTCTCCACTCCGGGTACCCAGGCGGCGTTGGATCCGCTCCAGCGGCCAGCGCTCAGGTACGGCCCCCCTTGCTCTCATGATCCTGCGCAATGAGCAGCTTCAGCGCCTCCACCCCAACCTGAATCGCCGCCGAGGTGTCGTGGGACTCTTTCTGGTCCAGACCGGCCGCCTCCCGTTCCTGATTCCATATCACATGAAATACCGAGCCGCACCGCACCCGCCGTGCGGCGGCTACGGTAAACAGAGCGGCTGATTCCATCTCAGAGGCCAGCACACCAAGCCGCTTCCACGCCTGCCACTTCTCCTCCAGTTCATAGGACACAGGCATTCTGGACGGAGAATGCTGCCCATAAAAGGAATCTTTGCACTGCACAACGCCCGCATGCCAGGGCTTTCCCAGGGTTTTGCACCCTTGCACCAAAGCGTTTACCACCTGATAGTCGGGGACAGCCGGCCATTCAATGGGGGCATACTCCCGGCTGGTACCCTCCATGCGCACCGCGCCGGTGGCCACCACCACATCGCCGCTTTGCACCTCCAGATCAATGCCTCCACAGGTGCCGACCCGCACAAAGGTGTGGACCCCGAGATTGGCCAGTTCCTCCATCGCAATGGCAGCCGAAGGGCCTCCAATCCCGGTAGACACCACGCTGACCGATTCTCCAAGAAGCGTTCCAGTCCAGGTTTCATATTCCCGGTTTGTTTTTACGTAAACAGGCTGATTGAAGTGCTGGGCAATGGCTTTACACCGCCCGGGGTCGCCAGGCAGAATACAATACCTCCCCACATCTTCCGGAGCACACTGGATATGGAATTGAACCACTCTGTCCTCTTCATGCATGACGACAGCCCCCTTTTTTCCCATCCTATCACACCAATGTCGCATTTTCAAGGAATATCTGGAAAAGGCATCTGTCCAAAATTCGACTTCTTGACCTTTCTTCTCTTTTATACTATAATGAGTCAGATTTGTTCCCCCTTCATCTTATCCGGGCCGCCGGATCAAGGAATCCCATCCGCTTCTCCCCCGTATTAGGAGGTGACCGTCGTGAAGCGTTCTTTGATTCTTCCCTGTGTATTTTGTTTGCTGGCAGGACTTCTGGTCGGCGGTATTCTGCCGATACCATGGGAGGTCTCCCCAACTTCAAATACCATTCTCCGCACACCTGCCTCTTCCAGTTCTTCTGACGTAAGCGTTTTCTCCAATGCTGCCCCCGAACCTTTGGACAGCAAGGACAACCTTTCTTTACTCAATGCTGCCTGCTATGTGGTCCAAGCTTTGAAAAACGAGGATTATGAGGCGGTGGCCTCTGTTGTCGATCCGGAGAAAGGTGTTACCTTCACCCCTTATTCTACGGTAGACTTAACCTCAGACAAGACGTTTACCCGGAATCAGATCAAAAATTTATCCCAGGACAATACGGTATATACCTGGGGCCTGACAGATGGCCGCGGCAGTCTCATCAATATGACCATGGGCCAGTACTTCGCTACCTATGTATGGAATACCGACTACACAAATGCCCCCCAAATTGGCGTGGACCAAATTATTATGAGCGGAAATGCACTGGAAAACCTGAAAGACGCCTACCAAAGCTATCGTTTTGTGGATTTCTGTTTTCCCAGTCTGGACCCTGCCAAACAGGGGCTGGACTGGTGCTCACTCAAGCTGGTCTTTGCTCCGGGAGACACCAGCTGGTATCTTGTCGGAATTGTCCACGGGCAGTGGACCATCTGACCGTATAAAACATACGCGTCCCGCTCAGGACCCAGCTTGAGCGGGGCGTGCTTTGCCTTGTACTACAAAATGGAAAGGATTTTCTCACATGAAGATTGTCATTGTGGGCAACGGAAAGGTAGGCTTCTCTCTGACTGAACAGCTGGTACGGGAGGGGCATGACGTCACCGTGGTAGACGTCAAAGAGGATTCTCTGCGCAGAGCGGCCGATATGCTGGACATTATGGCCGTCCGAGGCAATGGCGTATCTGCCGTTACGCTGCGGGAGGCCGGCGTGGACAGCGCCGATCTGTTGGTGGCAGCCACCAGCTCGGACGAGGTCAATATGGTATGCTGTCTCCTTTCTAAAAATATGGGGACCAAGCATACCATCGCACGCATTCGCAACCCGGAATATACCTCCAGCCTGGTTGAGCTGCGGCGCAACCTGAAAATTGATATGGTCATCAACCCGGAAAGCGCCACCGCCGTGGAGATCTCTCGCCTGCTTCGTTTCCCCTCCGCCACCAACATTGAGACTTTTTGCCGAGGGCGGGTAGAACTGATGGGCTTTCGCCTTCAA
>JAYFPV010000136.1:0-4384 GCA_034927465.1 Lawsonibacter sp. | reverse complement strand
TTTTTGGAGCGGTTTTGGAAATTCCGTATGTCCGAGTTATTGATGATCTGGCGGTTTCCCCCGACGTCCTCAATCGTGGTCGTCCGAACGCCTATCGAGACCACGGAGCCCCGGAAATTGTCGAGCACCAAAATGTCTCCTATCGCGTACTGCCCCTCAAAGATTATGAAGATGCCGGTAATGACGTCCTCTATAAGGCTCTGCGCGCCGAAGCCTATGACCAGCGTGACCACGCCCGCCGAGGCGAGCACCGCCGCGGTGTTCACGCCGAGTATTGACAGCCCCCAGAAGATGGAGACCAGTATCGCCGCGTATTTCACAATGCTGGCAAACATCGAGCCTATGGTTCTCGTGCGCTCGTTGATGCCCGAGGACAGCAGGATGACCGCCGTCACCGCCGAATACAGCGCCCATACGAGCGCGAGACTGGCTATCAGCGTAAACACAGTCCCTTCGACGTCCAAAACAAAGCCGAAAACAGCATAGAGCAAGCCGAATATGCACGCCGCGCCAACCAGAAAAGCCAATTTTTTCCTGTTCATACAGATCCTCCTCTTTATTTTCACGAGCTCGGTCTCAGGCCTGTTTTTCCCACCCGGCATACAGCGTGATGGGAGCGGGGGTCTCAAAGTCAACTATATTTCTTCCGGCCTCTTCCTTGAGGGCATAGAATTCCGCGTCGCTGAGCACATGCACCGGTTCGCCGGAGCAGTCCGCCGTGCGGTACCACCCGGTAAAGACGTAGCCCTCCCTGACCGGCTTATCGAACATGAGGTCGATAAAGTATCGCGATTCGGAGGCCATGGGGCCGAAGATCAGATGGCGGCCGGCGGATATCGTGCCGCCGTTCGCGTCGAGCAAAAGCTCCGAGCCGCTGCTCTCCTCCTCCTGCCTCCACGCGCAGTAGACGTCGACGGAGATGTTGCCGTCCTCGCCAGGGCCTATCTGCATAATGTCGTAGGGGCTTATCTCCCCTTCGACAGGATAGCAGACCTCTTCCCCGTCGGCCTTCTGTCCGTACAGCACCCACCCGGCGAAAATATAGCCGTCCGCCGGAACGGGCTGCGGTATCTCGCACCCGGTGAAGCCGGGAAGACTGAAGGTCTCGGTCTTTACGATAAGCCCCTCCCAGTTTTCGTCGAAGGTCTCGTTATGGAACGTGATGGTGACGGTCCCCGTGGCGGGCAGGCTCACTGTCTCGACCGCGGCAGGCGGCGCGGGCGCGGGCTCCGGCGTCTCCGCGGCCGGGGCGGCCGCGACGCCGATAATGACCGCGGCAGCCGCTGCGGCCAAAAGCGCTCCCGAGCGAAGCGTTTTCTTCTTTTTTCGCTCTCTCCTTTTTATCGCGCAGTCCTCGCCTGTGGAATACTCATTTCCCGGGTACGCGTATTCATCCGCCGGCGGAGCATTTTTATACACGCGGATCCCCCCTCAAAGCATATACGCGGCAACGGCGCGCCGAAAGCCGCGCGTTCTCTCTATAAACGGGCGCTTTTCCGCGCCGTTATGCTCCGAAAAAGCCTGTTTTGTAAATTATATCACCATTCTTTTTGCCCTACAAGAGGTATATCAGGCTCTATTTTATATGACCCGTAACAGCTTCTGGCAGTCTGCAAAGCCGCCTGTCGGATAAGAAAAGACCCTGAAAGATATCGCTCTCTCAAGGTCTTAATATGCGTTATCCGATATGTGCTTGATCAGCCGAACGGCGTGATTTGCTCATTTCCTACAATATATTTCAATAGCAGCAGCCATGAATGCAGCCGTGCCTGTTCCATTTTGGTCTATGTTTTGGGTAAAACGCTCGTCACCGATATACATCAGTCCAAGGCAAGACAAAATCTCTTTTGTGCAATTATAGAAATTAGCAGTAATGTAATCCTGCCATTTCTTTACGAGGGCTTGTGCTTCTTTTCTTTCTGGCTGGATATTACGGTTTTCGCCAAACTCTTGTAAAATTGCTTCCCCCTCACCGGATAGAACTTTCCACTGGTTATCATCATAACTGCTTGTTTTTTTCTCACTTTCGTTATAGGCGGCAGTGCTACCCCAACGTTCCTTTACCTCAGCGGCGTACTTTTTCTTAGTGGCTTCAAATTCGGTCATATCAAATTGCTTAAAACTCATATCATATTCTCCTTTTAATGTGTTATCTACAAGGACTATTAAATCGTCTATACGATTTCGCTTTTGCAAAAGTAATTCCCTGTGCTTTGTTAAGGCGTTTGCCTTATCATAATTTGGATTTCTCATAATTTCTTTAATGTCATTTAGAGAAAAATCCAATTCTCTAAAAAATAGAATCTGCTGTAAGGTTTCCAGTGCAGTGCTATCGTAAAGTCGATAACCAGCCTCTGTGATTTCACTTGGCTTTAACAAACCGATTTCATCATAATAATGCAAAGTGCGTACTGTAACACCTGACAGCTTTGCAACTTCGTTTATTTTCAATTCCAAAAATCCTCTGTTTCCTTTAAAATGTCCGTGGTAGATGTAATGGTTGCCTCGAAAATGGATTTACCTGTCTTTTTCAAATAGTGAGCAATGAGAGCATAGCCACAGGCGTAGCCGCCGCAATAAGGCATACCAACGGGAGCACCTCCACGCATAGCCATAATTTCATCTCCGTAAAGGAAAGACGACAGCTTATTGAAGTCAGACTCCATTTGGTTTTCTTCAACCATTGGTTTAATAACAGTTTCAAGCGTTTCTGGGCTCGTTTCAGCTACCCATTTTCCGATTTTATCCTCTCCGAACATGGAGGCTGCAAAATTTTCTGCAAGACCTTCCGAAACGATCATATCTGCCAGTGTGATATTGGGATTCCACTGCATGAATTGCCAACGCACATTATGATTTGCTTCATGTGCTAAAGCAACAGGTAACATTTTCAGAGATTTTTCGTTTGGAATAATTGTCCCGATAATGTATCCGGGAATACCTCCATCGCCACAGTAATCACCCGTCATTGCAGACATTGGATTTTGTGGATTGTTCAGTATAACAGTGAAAATATAGTCCTGTGTCGGTAAGGTAATGCCGTGAGCCTCAAAGCCCTCCAACGTGTTGCGGATACTATTTTCACAGGCACTCCAAAAAGCATTGTCGCTGATTTGCTCAATTTCCGCAAGGCGTTCATTTGTGATTTGTGACGGTGTATAATCGCCACCCATTCCGGCAGCCGACACTACATCATATCCACCCAAGGCTTTCGCTTTCAATGGAATACCGATACATTGCCACTTAAATTCAAATGGTTTCATTAACTCGTATCGATAAATGTTCTCTTTTTCCTCATTTGTTGCGGTTATCATTTTTCTGTAGATTTCATCAGAGCGGATAGCTTTTATATTCATAATCAAATTCCTCGTTTTGTATTTTTAGTGCTGTGTTCGAACCACAATTATACTTTACACTATTACGCAACGTTAGAGTCAACGGCTTTCAAAAATTTTTATAGATAAACAACTGTCTACAAAACGCAGACAGTGTCCTTCTCGTTATATATATAATCTTGCCTATTTTAACAGATGCTTATTTTTCAGCTTTAAGTGTATAAGTAGCTCCCCAATGATTCAAAATATCAATTTTTAAAAAACCCGCAGCCTGCAATGCTTCAGTTTCATGCTGCACTGTCAGTGGGGTGTCGTAATGATAGAACTCGCTGTCACTGATCCCTTGCAGCTTTTTCAGGCGTAACAGCTCCTCCCGCTGGAATTTTTCATCAGAATCAGAAAGAGAAAAGTAATCTGTAAGGATAAAATAGCCATTAGATTTAAGTGCGTTTCTAATTTTGCGATATAATGGTATTTTTTCTGCTTTTGAAAAATGGTGGAGCGATTCCACAGATACTACGGCATCAAAAGCATCACTTTCAAATTCAACATCAAAGTATGAACCGAGGATCAACGTCAGGTCTTTATCCTCGAATTTATTTTTCAGCGCATCCAACATTTTCGGGGCAAGGTCGATACCTACTACTTTAGCAGATGGATTCAACATGTAATATCGTTCTAATTCCAGTCCTGTTCCGCACCCCAAATCAAGAATACGAGATGTTGCTCCAGCAGGAAGACATTGGGCTGTAAATAAATAAAATTTTTCTGCCGAATCAATGCAAGTCATTTGGTGATTGTCATATTCACTCAAACGATTATCAAAAAAATCGCCCATTTTTTCAAGCATAATAACATCTCCGTTCTGTGCTTCACTCTGCGCAAAACATAAATTTGTCGCAATCAATGAAAAACAATAGTGGCGTTTTCAATAAACACTGCCGAACAAAGCAGTCACAGCCGATAGACAAACTGCTCACAGTCTCCCCGACGAACTCATTCTTTCCGCAAAACGAACCGTTTTCTCAGAGTTGTACTTAGAAACCGTT
>JAYFPV010000325.1:0-2712 GCA_034927465.1 Lawsonibacter sp. | reverse complement strand
CTTCAGAAATATGGCCCGCTGCTTCGGTATATCATCACACCCATTTTAGATGACCAGCGGGAACGGGAAGAGTGTATCTCTGATGTGACCCTGCTGGTGTGGGATAAGATTGGAAGTTACGTCCCGGAAAAAGGCGCATTTCCGACCTGGCTGTCTGCCCTGGCCCGGAACATGGCCCTGAACCGAAGACGGGACCATCAGCGACACCAGCATATCCAGGAGGAGCCGGATGGAAAAATGCTGGACCAAGGCCCCGGGCCGGAGGATTGCTTGCTTCAAAAGGAACGTGCCCAGCGGCTTCAGCGGGTGATCGACCGGCTGGGCAATCAGGAGCGGAATCTGTTTTACCGGAAATATTACTATCTGCAGTCCACGGCCCAAATGGCCGCCGAGCTTGGCCTGAGCCAGCGGGCAGTGGAAGGACGGCTGCACCGACTGAGAAATCGTCTGCGAAACGAGCTGGGGGGTGATCTGGCATGACGGATGATCGGGAGTTTGATCGTATCATTGAGGAAGATTTGACTGCATTGCCGCTGCCCGACCATGAGACAGAGGAGATCACACCCTGGAGGCGGTCGATGGAGCGCATTGTGTGGGGACTGGGATTAACCACCTGTACCCTGAATGTTCTGTATCTGAACTATTTGCTGCCGGCCTTGGGCGTGGTGCTGCTGTGGCTGGGATTCCGAACCCTCCGGAAGGAGAACCATTATTTTACTGTTTGTTGGATCATAAGTTTGTACGGTGTCGCCAGTAAATTTGGGGAGTTGGTTGGGAATGCCACCGTGTGGAGGACGCAGGCGGAGGCGCCGGACTGGGGCTGGATTACCTTGGCCATTCCGCTGATCCAGCTCTTGTGTCTGTGGCGTGGCATCCGGGTGGTGCGCCGCAAGGCGGGCCAGCCCGACGAGGCGGGCCCCGTTGTGGGCCTGATGGTGTGGTATGGGGTACTGTGTGCCCTGGCCCTGCTGGGAGCCCAGGGGTGGCTGCTGGGCGTGCCGCTGCTGATTGCCTATATATGTATTTTGCGCGGCCTAGCCAAGCTGCCCGCCCTGATGGATGAAGCGGGATACCAGGTGAATACCGCTCCGGTACGGATATCTGACCGTACCATTTGGATTGGCTGGTTTGCCGCTCTGCTGATATGCATTCCCATTGCCGGGCTGCTCTTCGGTCACTACCCAATGGATTGGAAGCCGGTGGAAGCGGGGGAACAGGCGGGGTTAGAGGAGGTGCGAGCCAACCTGCTGGACCTCGGCTTTCCGGAGGCAGTGCTGGACGATTTGAGCGCCGACGACTTGCGGGCGTTGGAGGGGGCGGAGACGGTGACAGTGGACGTAAGTGAACACCCATTCAACGACGGCCGGGAGGTGACGGAAACCTGGGGGGGCCACACCCAGGTGCATACGGAGTACGATGTAAAAGAACTGAAACTGACCAGCATTGCGGTGGGCTTGCCCGGAGACAATTGGCGGGTGATTCACCACTTCCTGTGGCAGGAGGATTCGCCCCTGCGGGGGAGTACCGAGTGCATCCACCTCTGGACGGCTGGCCGTTTGGGCAAGGATGGCTTCCGGCTTGCGGAAGCGTTTTCCGGGCGTGTGCTGTATGATGACGGGGGTACGACCTATGTGGCCGACTACTACAGTCTGCAAACCGAGGACTATTTGGCAAACTCCGTATTCTTTGGGACCAGCTCCGGCAGCGATCCCTTTGCGCTGTTCTCCCTGCCTAGGCGAGGAGAACGGTGCCGGGGCTATGTGAGTTACGGCATGGAGCAGATACTTCCCGAGTATCTGCTGGATGGCTGGATAAACTATACCCACCAGACGCGATTCCTTAATTATCCCCTGATGACGGCCCAGCAGTACAGCCTGTCCGGCATGTGGGGCGGAGGCGCCTTTGACACCGCTCAGGCGGCGATTCAGTTCATCCCCGGAGCAGAAGAAGGATAAACAAAAACCCCCTGCTGTTTTTCAAACAGCAGGGGGTTTTGCTTGCGTCGGAACCTGTCGGTGGCTACGCTGCCATTACAGCAGGTGGAAGTGGACGATCAGGCTGGAAAACACAATGGACACAGTGGACACCAGCTTGATGAGAATGTTCAGAGAGGGGCCGGAAGTGTCCTTGAAGGGATCGCCTACGGTGTCGCCGATGACAGCGGCTTTGTGGTTTTCACTGCCCTTTCCGCCGTGGTGACCGGCTTCAATGTATTTCTTGGCGTTGTCCCAGGCACCGCCGGCGTTGGACATGAAGACGGCCATGGCAAAGCCTGTGACGGAGACTCCGCCCAGCAAGCCGACAACTCCCTCCACAGACAGAATCAGTCCGGTGAGGATGGGGACAATGATAGCCAGCAGGGAGGGCTTTACCATTTCTTTCAGTGCGCCCTTGGTACACAGCCCGACGCAGGAGGCATAGTCAGGGTCGGTGGTTCCCTCCATGATTCCGGCGATTTCACGAAACTGGCGGCGGACTTCTACCACAATGGATTGAGCCGCCCGCTGGACCGCGCTCATGGTGAACGCGGCGAAGACAAAGGTGAGCATGGCGCCGATGAACAGCCCAACCAGAACGGCGGGATTGGTGAGAGACAGGTCGGGAGCGTGGCTCATCTTAGCCTTGACAATATCGACATAGCTGACCAGTAGGGCCAGGGCAGTGAGGGCAGCGGAGCCGATGGCGAAGCCTTTGCCGGTGGCGGCGGTGGTG
>JAYFPV010000014.1:0-6480 GCA_034927465.1 Lawsonibacter sp. | reverse complement strand
CTCGTCCCCCTCAGGGATGGTGTTTCGTCCGGTTTTGAACTGCTGTTCCACCAGAGACCGGGCAGAGGCCAGGCGAAAGCGCGCCTCTCCCCCGTTCTCACAGGGACAGTCCAGCCGCTCCTTCAAAAAAGACACTAGGCTGTCTGTGTTCCAGGCGCCTGAGGACAGCACTGCCTCAGACGGATGGAAGCGGCCCAGCTCGTTTTCCAGATGGTTCAGGGCCTCCGCGCCGGTAGGAAAGGAAGTGGCAAATACCTCGCCGGTTGAGATGTCGCACAGGCATAGGCCAAAGACGGCAGAATCGGCGTAAATGCCGCAGATGTAATTGTTCTTGCTGTCCTCCAGCATGGAGGCGGAAATGACGGTGCCCGGGGTGATGACCCGAATGATGTCCCGATCCACCAGCCCCTTGGCCAGGGCCGGGTCCTCGGTCTGTTCGCAGATAGCGACCTTATAGCCCTTGGCAATCAGCCTGGCAATGTAGCTGTCGCAGGAGTGGTAAGGGACCCCGCACATGGGCACCCGCTCCTCGGGGGGCTTGTTTCGATCCCGGGTAGTGAGGGTCAAATCCAGCTCCTTGGAGGCTAACTTGGCATCCTCGTGGAACATCTCATAAAAATCACCCAGCCGGAAAAAAAGAATGGAATCCGGGTGCTGGGCCTTGATGTCCAAATACTGCTGCATCATGGGGGTAAGTTCTGCCATGGGTTCACCGTCTTTCTGTCTGGGTGTGAACAGGTAGTGTGTTTTATTTGTCTGCGGGCGGGACGAGGGGGAAGGGGTCTCGCCCTGCAGGGCAAGTTTTTTCTGAGCAATCAGAAAGAAACCAAAGAATCGCCGGGGGACGGTAAGGGGTGCGGAAGAAAGCTGACCGGCGCGGGTGGAAGGCACAGCAGGCCAGGTCTATCGGCCTGGAACTGGGGTGGATTTGCGCTATGCCAGCTCCCCAAACAGCGACCACTTGTTGGCGTCGATGATTTTCACATCCCGGAACTGGCCAACGGCGCCCTTCTCCCCCACCACCCGAACCAGGCGGTTCCCCGGGGTGCGTGCAGTCAGGTCATACCGGGAGTCGTCGGACAGTCCGTCGATGAGGCACCGTACTGTTTTCCCCACGTAGGCGGCGTGCTTTTCCTCGGAAATCGCGTCCTGAAGGGCAGTGAGTCGGTTGAAGTTGGCCAGCTTCTCCTCCCGGGGCATGGGGTCGTCCATCTGCGCTGCGGGAGTTCCCACCCGAGGGGAGAAAATGAAGGTAAACAGTGCGTCAAACCGCACCTCTTCCAGCACCTTCAAGGTATCCTCAAATTCCTCTGTGGTTTCACCGGGGAAGCCCACAATGATGTCCGATGTGAGGGTGATGTCGGGGATCAGGGACCTCAGATCCCGGATTTTCTCCAGATACTGTTCCCGTGTGTGTCTGCGGTTCATCACCTTCAAAATCCGGTCGTTCCCCGCCTGGAAAGGCAGGTGGAGCACCGGAGCCACCTTTTCGCACCTCGCCATGGTTTCGAACAGCCTATGGTTGGCGTCTTTGGGGTGAGAGGTCATGAATCGGATCAGAAAGTCGCCTGGAATGGCGTTGACCCGGGCCAGCAGATCGGCAAAGTCGATGGGCTCTGCCAGATCCTTGCCATAGGAGTTCACGTTTTGCCCGAGAAGGGTGATATCCTTATACCCCTCGGCCGCCAGCTGACGGATCTCGGTTAAAATGTCCGCGGGGGTGCGGGAGCGCTCCCGTCCCCGGACATAGGGCACGATGCAGTAGGAGCAGAAGTTATTGCACCCGTACATGATGGACACCCAGGCTTTTACGCGGTCCTGGCGAACCACCGGGATGCCCTCGGCGATAGAACCGGCCTCGTCGGCATTTTCGAAGATGCGCCCGCGCTGGGTGAGCAGGGAGTAAACCATCTCGGGAAATTTCCACAGCGCGTGGGGGCCGAAGACCAAATCCACATGGCGATAGGAATGACGGATCTTTTCGGCCACGTGGGGTTCCTGCATCATGCATCCGCACAGGCAGATGAGTTGCTCCGGATGGCGGCGCTTTCCGTGGACCAAGGCCCCTACGTTGCCAAACACCCGCTGCTCGGCGTGTTCGCGAATGGCACAGGTGGTGATGACGATGATACGGGCACGCTCGGCATCGTCGGTAAAGCCGTAGCCCATGTTTTCCAGATAGCCCCGGATGCGCTCGGAGTCGGCTTCGTTCTGTTGGCAGCCATAGGTATCCACAAAGGCCAGGGGCCGCTCCGGCCACTGGGCCGTGAGGGCGGCCGCCTTCGCGCAAAAGTCCAGCTGCCGCGCTACATCGGTCTGGGGAATGACGGTAGTATTTCGGTCCATAGTGTTCCTCACAATTTTGGGTAATTGCGCCCCCGAAACGGGAGAGCCTTTGGAACATCTATTATATCATTTTTCTTGAAAAAACTCAAGGCCGGGGGCCATATTTCGCTGTCCCTTTACGGGAAAAGCAAGAGCTTTGCGTTGCCTTTTTCAGGCAGAAGTGATAAAATAGGACATTACATGGTTACAATGGTGAGGTCGGCCTTGGCCGGCGGCCCGGGACAAACCAGAAGGGAGCCCTGCGTATGCGTAAGCTGGTTATCGAAAAAGCTGCCGTGAAGAGCAACCTGGCTGTCATCAAGGAAAAGGCGGCAGGGGCAGTGATCTACGGGGTTCTGACGGGAGATGGGGGCGGCGCTGGAATCGTTCGGCTGGCCCAGCTGCTAAGGGAAGAAGGAATCGGCCGCTTTGCAGTGTCCGAGGTATCCGAGGCGGAAGAGTTGCGCAAGGCCGGCTTTGTGGACGAGGAGCTCTTGATGCTCCGCTCCACCACCGACCGGGAGGAACTGGAACGGCTGGTGGACCTGAACGTGGTCTGCACCGTCTCCTCGGTGGACACCGGGATGGCCCTGAATGCGCTGGCGGAAAACCGCTCAACCGTGGTGGAGGCCCACATTCAGGCCGATACCGGCATGGGGTTTGGCGGCTTTTTGGTCAGCGAACCGGAGAAAATTCTGCTTGCTTACCGCTCACTGCCCAATGTGGCCCTGTCCGGCATCTACACCCAGCTTCACGGAGTAAAACCAAACGATCCGGAGGCCGGGCGGCAGCTGGAGCAGTTCCAACAGATGCTGGATACCATTCATGCCGCCGGGTTTGAGACCGGCGTGGTCCACGCTGCCGGTTCCTTTGCCCTGCTTCACGATGACGGGGCCGGTCTGGACGGCGTGCGTGCGGGGTCGGCCATTCTGGGTCGGTGCCGGCGCACCAAGGACGACGGGCTGAAAATCGTGGGTTACGGGGAGGCCCCTCTTGCAGAGGTGCGCTGGTTGCCCCGCGGCCATACGTTGGGAACCAGCCGACCCATCGTGCTGAAGAAGCCTACCCGGGTGGCGGTGCTTCCCGTGGGCTATCAGAACGGGTTTGGGGTGTTCCGCCCTCGTGAGAACGGATTTTGGACCATGGTGCACCAGTGGCGGCGGGCCAAAACCCGCACCGTGCGCGTCGGCGACCAGCGGGCGCAGATTTTGGGCTCCATCGGTGCGACCGAGACGATTTTAAATGTGACCAACCTGCGCTGCGCTGCCGGAGATCTGGCGGTCTTTGACCTGGATCCCCTCTTTGCCAAAGGGTTTCAGGTGGAATATCGGTAAAAAGCACAGGGATTCCTTTGCAGATTGCCCGGGATGGCATGTGGCCGTCCCATCATTAAGATTTAATTGAAAAGGTGTCTTACCATGAACCATTCGCTCTCGTTCCAGCCGCTGCTCTTCGGCGGTGATATCAACGTATACAGCGTGGCCCGTGCCTTTCACGAGGCCTACGGGGTTAAATCCGTCGCCTACGGGAAATACCCCTCTTTCCCCTGCCACGGCGCGGCGATTCTGGACTACCGGGTGTGTCCCGACAACGAGCGGGACGAGGCCTTTCTACAAAACGTGGAAACGGCTGCCCGGGAGTTTCCGGACAAAACAATTCTTCTTTTGGGGTGCGGGGACAGCTATGTCCAGCTGGCTTCCCGGCACCGGGAGCATCTGCCTGCCAACGTAATTGCGCCCTATATCCAGGAGAAGCTGCTGAATACCCTGATCAACAAAGAAAAATTTTACCAGATGTGCGACAGGCACGGCATTGACCACCCGGCCACCTTTATTTACTGCAAGGAGATGGGCCACGGATTTACCCTGCCCTGGGGCCCGCCCTACATTGCAAAGCCAGCCGACTCGGTGGCCTATTGGGCCTGCGGGGACCACTCTCTGGCCAAGGTCTATATCTGCCAAAGCTGGGAAGAATTGCTTCAGAGTCTGGACCATGTCTACGCCGCCGGCTATCAGGACCACATGGTGCTGCAGGAGTTCATCCCCGGGGACGACAGCTACATGCGGGTGCTGACCAACTATTCCGACCGGAACGGGCGGGTTACCATGATGTGCCTTGGACACGTCCTGCTGGAGGAGCACTCCCCCCACGGTATTGGGAACCACGCCGTGATCCTGACCGGTTATGACGAGGCACTGGAGAGCAAAATGAAGGAGCTGTTGGAGAGCCTCCACTTTGTGGGCTTTTCCAACTTCGATATCAAGTATGACCAGCGGGACGGCAAATACAAGGCGTTTGAAATCAACTGCCGCCAGGGCCGCAGCAACTACTATGTCACTGGTGCGGGGCATAATATTGCAAGGCTGGTGGTGGAGGATCGGGTGGAGCAGCAGGACCGGCCTCTTCTGGTGACCAAAAATAAATCCCTGTGGCGGATGGTGCCGAAACAGGTGGCCTTTAAATTCACACCCAAGCAGTACCACCCAGAGATGCGCGCGCTCATTCGAGCCGGCGCGGACTCCCACTCCCTGGTCTACGTAAAGGACGGCTCTCCCCTGCGCCGCCTGCGAGTGTTGAAAAACCACGTGGGCAACATTAAGCGCTTCGACCGGTATAACAAAGTGCCGTCCTCTTCTTAAAGAAGGAATAGCCCAAACGTCGCCACTAAATCTGCTTCGCTGGGCTTTGCCGGGAGGCTGGAAACGTAAAATACAGGAGATTTTTTATGCCGGATTATCGTCTCGGCGTTCTGGGTGGTATGGGCCCCCAGGCGACCAATACCTTTTACCAATTTGTCATTGACCGCACCGACGCTCAGGCCGATCAGGAGCATGTGAACGCCCTGATCCTGTCGGACAGCGACATGCCGGATCGGACCGCGGCCATTTTGTCGGGGGACACCGAGCCGGTATACCGACGTCTGCTCTCCGATGCCAAGCTGTTGGAGCAGGCGGGCTGTACGGTGATCGCCGTCCCCTGCAACACCTCCCATTTCTTTTTGGACCGGGTGCAGGAGCAGATCCAGATCCCCATCCTTCATATGATTCGGGAGACGGCCAAGGTGCTGTCCTCCCAGGGGCGTACTCGCCCGGGCATTCTGGCCACCGACGGCACCATTCGCACCGGGCTGTATCAAAAGGAGTTTGCCGCCCTGGGAATCCAGGCGGTGATTCCCTCTCAAGAGGCCCAGAGACAGGTGATGTCGCTGATTTACGACGACGTGAAAGCGGGCCGGGACGGGAATCCACAGATGTTTTCCGCCGTCCATCGGGATCTGCTTGCGCAGGGTTGCGACTGCGGAGTGCTGGCTTGTACCGAGCTGTCGGTGTTTGCCGCCCAACACCATCTGCCCCCCTTCTACACCGATGCCATGGCCGTTCTGGCGGAGCGGGCTGTCCTGGCCTGCCACAAGCCCCTGCGGACGATTTTCATCAAATAATCGAGGTGACACATATGGATCAAAGCGTTCATTCCCTGGGCGACTATGTGAATCTGCTGGAGAAAGAAGGACTGCTGGCCGCTCCCGTTCCTTCCGGGCTGACCCGGGAGGCCGCGGTGGCATTGGTGTCCTATGACTCTCGCGAGGTGGTGCCCGGAACCCTGTTTCTCTGCAAAGGGGCCCACTTTAAGCCGGAATTTCTAATTTCAGCCAAGGAGAAAGGGGCTATGGCATATCTCAGCGCAACCCCCTACCCAGAGGTGGATCTGCCCTGCCTGTTGGTTCAGGACATGCGGCGGACCATCGCACCTCTGGCCGATCTGTATTACGACCATCCCTCGGGAAAGCTGAACGTGATCGGCATCACGGGAACCAAGGGAAAATCCTCCACCACCTACTACTTGAAGTATATTTTGGACGAGTATCTGGAGGGGGAAGGCAAGCCTGAGTCCGGCGTCATCTCCTCCATCGATACCTACGACGGAGTGGAGCGGTTTGAGTCGCACCTCACCACGCCGGAGCCGCTGGACCTTCAGCGGCACTTTCAGAACGCACGAAATGCGGGGATCGATTATCTTACCATGGAGGTATCCAGCCAGGCGCTGAAGTACCACCGTACGCTGTGCACCGAATTTGCCGCCGCCTGCTTTCTCAACATCGGCTCCGACCACATCTCCCCCATTGAGCACCCGGACTTTGAGGACTACTTTACCTCC
>JAYFPV010000294.1:0-10952 GCA_034927465.1 Lawsonibacter sp. | reverse complement strand
ACAATTTCGCAGGATGCCGGCTGCACACTTGATTACCTGACCATCAAATCTGCATCAGAGACCAAGGATTACACAGCAAATCCCACTTGTGTCATCAACGTGGAAATTGGCGGATATATAAAAAACATTAACAGCAGCACCGCCGCTGCAAATATCAAGCTGCTCTCCACCGCCGACCCCGGCTCGGACGGCGCCTTTACGTTCAGCAATTCATCCACTTTCGGCACGCTTGATTTTTCGGACTACACCCCAAAGCATCTCGACAGTACGAATGGGTATTATACCGACATCAGCTACTTTAATCAGAATAACCCTGTCAAGCCCAATGACCCAGCTGCACTGAAAATTGTCGCCGATGGCAGTTTCTACCGCTACTGCCCGGATACAACAACTGGAGCGGCGGACATTGTCAACGTAAGCGCCGATTTCGGAAGCGTCGATTACGGCTATGATGCTTCTGCATTAGCGGTTACGTTGGATTTGAGCACAATTTGCCCATATATATATGGCGGCTCCTCCCTCTCCCCTAATTTTGAACTTACTTTCACAACTGACGGGAAAGTCACTGTCAATCCCAAGAGCGGTTTGGAACCGGGAATTTATCAGGGAATCTGCAACATAAGCTATAATAACGCTAGTCTCGGTCTCTATAGCCAAACTTTCCAATTCCCAATTTCTATCACCGTCCTTCCCCAGACCGTTACCGTCACACCGAACGATAATCTGATCACCTACTCTGGCAGCGGTAACACCAGCTGGAAGCAGGGCTACACGCTTTCTCCCGGTGTAACTCTGGCGGAGGCCGACAAGGATCTGCTGGTGTACTACGGGGAAGCCACCGCAGGAACTCACGAGCTTCATCTAATCAAGACCCGCTCCAGCGATAACCGCTATAATTTCGTGCTTGCCACGGACAAGACCTACGCTCTGACCATCAGCGCCTACAACGGCAATGAGGGATATCCTATTGAGTCTGCCACCGCCACGGTTCCGGATACTTGGGGCGCTTATGCCTTGATTACCGCGCCGGAGGGTTATCTGGTGAGCCTGACGGAGGGCGGCACTTATACCAAATCCGTCAAGTGGAATACAAGCAGCAGCACCCAGCCCCAGAATGGCATCACCTACTATTTAAAGGACAACACCTCAGGTTCAGCAAGCTACCTGCTTAGTCTCCAAAAAACCATAGACGGCGTAAAGGTTTGCACCGATGGCGATTTGGTCAATTATTCACAGGGAACAGTTACTCCCACTGCCACCACCGCCGACGTTACATTCGCCGCCGACCTCAAGGACGCTGCGGCGGGCGCCTGCGGTATCAGCAAAGTTTATGTGCTGGCAGTGCCAGCCGGTAACGCTGCGCCCACAGTGGACACAGTGCTGGCAAGCGGCACTGCGGCAATCAAGAACGGCAGTGAATATACCGTCACTCTGACCGGTTTAAATGCCAACACTGCGTATACCTTCTATGCCGCCCATACGACCGAAGCGGGTGTGAAAGCTTCTAATGTTGCCGATCTCGGCAATGCCACAACCTTGGGATTTGCGCCTACTGTGACAACAGCACCTAACGCGTCCGGCGTATATGGAACGGCTTTATCCGAACTGTCCTTCACAGGCGGCACAGTAACCGGGCAGAATGGAACCACGCTCAACGGCAGTTGGACATGGATGGAGACCAATGCAGCTTCAATTTATCCCACAGTGAGCGGAACGGCAGCTTTTGAGGCAACCTTCACACCCAGTGATACGCAATACTCGCCTGTGACAGTGCAGGTTACGCCTGCAATGACGCCCGCGCAAATCTCCGTAACAGGAGCCGCTGTCCAGGGACGCTCGTACGAAAACGACAACACCTCTGTTAACATTACGGGTGTCACCTTCAGTGACGGTGTATCTTTGAGCCTCGGCACTGACTACACCGCAGCCGGTGTTATGACCGATGACAATGCAGGAGAAAACAAGGCGGTCACAGTTACTTTAACGATGAAAAACGGCAACTACACTTTATCCTCCAATACCAGTGCAAGCACGGTGAGCATTTCCAAGGCTGAACCCGTCACATTAACCGATCAGTCTATAAGCCGCCGGTGCAATTTGACCGGCCAGCAGACCATCTCCGTGAGCGGCTTGATGCCGGATGATGTTGGAACTCTGACCTATACAAAGGGAACAGAAGGCGGAGATACCGCGATTATTTCCGACTGGTCGGCTGGAGCCGACGGCACAGTGAAATACACCCTGTCCGGCGGTAATATTGGCGATTCTGTCACTCTGCCGGTGAAGATCAATTCCACAAATTATGCCGAGTCTACCGTCAATGTGGTCATAACTCTAACAAATAAGGAGAACCAGGCGGCTCCTGCAGCGTTCAGCCTGCTGTTCAGTCTGAACGCCGACGAGGCCACCTACACCGCGACCATACCTGCCGTTCCCGGCGCGGAATACAGTTTTAACGGTACAGACTGGAGCGATACCAACACCAAGTCCAACATAGCACCCAACGAATCCGTCACTGGCTGCATCCGTATGAAAGCGACCGATGACAAAAACGCCTCTGACATAACCAGCAGCACCAAAACAGCTCAGTTGCTGACCGTTAAGACGCCCCTTGCATCTCCCAACGGCGGCAGCTTCTCTGGTACACAGACAGTCACCCTGACCTGCCCCACAGCCGGCGCGGAGGTCTATTACACTACGGACGGCTCCACGCCAACCTCCGGCAGCACAAAATATACAGCGTCCTTTACAATCTCTGATACCACTACGGTAAAGGCGATTGCCGTCAAGGATGGCATGAACAGCAGTGCCGTGCTGACAGTTACCTTCACCAAGTATTCCGGAGGAGGCACTTCAGGCGGAGGGGCGACAGTGACCACTCCGGGAATTACTGTACCCGTATCCACTGGCAAGGGTCACGTAGAAGCTAAGGCCAGTGTGAAAGATAACACGGCTATCGTCAGCATGACAGACGCACAGATCAAAGAAATTGCTACCGGTGCGGAAACCACGGGCACAATGAAAATTGACGTATCCGGTCTGGAAGTGGAAGCGGTTATTATTCCCGCAAACGTTGTCACGGCAGCGAACGACACCTCCGGCTCTACAGGTCTTGCGGTGGCTCTGCCAACCGGCACCGTGACCCTCGATAAGGCTGCGCTGGCCTCCGTTGTGGGCAAGGGCGACATCAAATTCTCGGTTGAAACTGTCGATAACGAAAAGCTTACAGAACCTCAAAAGTCCGCACTCGGCAATCAGTCGAGCACCGCGCTTGTCGTGGACGTGAATGTCTTTGTAAACGGAACTCAAACCAGCACCTTTGGTGACGGCAGAAACACCGTTTCCGTCCCATATACGCCGAAATCCGGCGAGAATACCGACAGCATCACAGTTTGGTTCATAAAGGACGACGGAACCATCGAGCCGAAAAACGGCACCTATGCGAACGGAAACGTGACCTTCACCACCGAGCATCTGTCCCAGTACCTGATTGTGAGCTTCCCGTTCGCGGATGTGGCTGAAGATGCCTGGTACTATGGCAGCGTGGCCTACGCTTATAACAACGTACTGTTCGCCGGAACCGGTGCTGCAACGTTCAGCCCTGAAACTTCTATGACCCGTCAGATGATCTGGATGGTGCTGGCACGTATGGACGGTAAGATGCCCGCCGATATGGATGCGGCCCGTGATTGGGCAATAGAGAACGGTATCTCCGACGGCACCAATCCAACAAACTCCATCACCCGCGAGCAGATGGCGACGATTCTGTACCGCTACGCGCAGTATAAGGGTTACGACATCACGCAGGGCGGTATGGCTATCCGAGAGTTTACGGACTACGACAGCGTTTCCGAGTATGCGCTGCCTGCGCTGGCGTGGACGGTGAATGCTGGACTCATGCAGGGTAGCAATAACAACATCATGCCCTCCAGCAGCGCCACCCGCGCGCAGGTCGCGACGATTCTCCAGCGCTTCTGCCAAAACGTGGCGAAGTAGGCAGAAATCCATCTGTGGTAAATTCAATACGAAATAAAAACTGAATAAGACATAAGAAAGGACCGGCAGACACCGATCCTTTCTTATGCTCTAACAAAATTTAGATAACTGTAGCCCTTTTGAAACACATTGTTACTTGACGAACACAACTTTGAACCCATTTTCCAGATCGAGATCTTTGCCCTACCTGTATGGCGTTTTATTATTTGTCAGACCGAGAATATAATCTACGCTAGTTTTGTAAATCTGTGCAAGCTTGATAAGCACTTGGGTGGGGATATCATTTTCACCCGTTTCATATTTGGAATAGCCAGTCTAAGACATCCCAAGGAGTCGTGCAAGCTGAACCTGATTCAGGTCTGCGTCCTCGCGTAGATCTTTTAATCGGAGATACATAGCTATCACCTCACTATTAGTATCTCATAACCTAAAATAGGTTATTGATTTTTAACCTGTTTTAGGTTATGATGCTGTTAGAGGTGATAGGAGTACCTGATTACAAATATATGTATTTTAAACTGTTTCATGCTACGGAAGATGCAATAAATCTTCTGATTTCTGCCCAACAGGAAGCCGAAGAAATGTACTTATCTGAACCAGAACCGAAAATGAAGCTTATTGATTTAAAAAAGGAAGATACATCTCCCAAAGATAGTAAGGGGTCCACACATTAAAAACGCGTCGGCCCCTTACTATTTGCACCCAGTTGGAACACTATTTTTTGAAAAGGCGAATGTGTGCACAAACTTGGCTCATATCCAGAAAAAAGTATGCCATGATGGCAATTATGTGATCTGGAGCAAACGTGGAAATTATCATCATTTACTCCAGAAAGCTGTCCTGATCGATATGAATTTGCTTGGCGAAGCTGAGCCGACTGTCTAGCCAGGCAAGATAATCCGCTTTGGCATGCTCGTATGCCTGGCGATCCGCCCAACTTTTTTTCTCCGCTTTATTCAGCGTCTCCCACGCGGAACGAAAGTGTTCCTGCTGGGTGTAGTTTTCATCATAAAACTGCCGCAGCACTTCGCGCGGCTTCACCACAGCTCCGCCGTCCAGGCAATACTGGCGGCGGAGTTCTTTTTGCTTTTTGTCCTTGGCGGTGAGATTGGCGACGATGCGTTTGTATGCCGCGCTGACTTCCCTCTCGCTGCAGAAACCGTCCAGATTCCGCTGCTTGCTGGCACACGCCGGCGAGCAGTATTGCCTGGTACTGCGCCGGGGAATGAAAAAACGGCCACAGAATTCACATTTTTTAATGTGCTTGTCCGATAGAATCGTCTCCCGCAGCAGATACATCACAAGCTCCTGCGGCTCCTCAAACCGTACCATGGTTCCGCGCGGAATCCGGAGATCGTATTCTCGTACCGTTTTACAGGCTGCTTCAAAATCAACCTTAAGCCGCGTTCCCGTATTCCGGCGCTTATTTTGTCCGGAATATTTTCCAAAGGCTTCGTTCGCGAGAGTATGATTGCGCAGTACTTTCAAAAAACAGGAGTATTCCTGCTCCCGCGCCTCCATGGAGAAAAGCGTTCGGTCAAAGGTGAGATATACCCGCAGCCGCTGGCTCGGTGGCAGTGCGTTTACGTCGGCAGACTCGGAAAAATAGAGCTGCCCAATCAGCATCATGACCCGCTCCCGGTCATAGGTGGTCAGCCACTCGTAAAACTGTGGGGCATCTGTCATATTCATATTAAGCAGATCCCTCGTCGTGATCAGCCGAAGATAATCCCCGTTGAGAAATACCGTCAGGAGTTCCTGCGGGGACTCAAATTTTTCCACTAGCATTCCCGGTGCGTTCCGCCACTTGATCGTGCAGATGCAGCTGTTCTCCTCCAGTGAGAGGGTGAGCGGCGCCGCAAATTCATCGGCGGTCGATTTTGACCTGTCCATGTGCTCCTCCAAGCTATATAATATAATTTACTTTTACCTGTTATATCTTATCACGCTCAAACGGCGACTGCAAGAGGAAAACTTGCTACACTCACGATAGAACCAAGAGTCTCTCAATTTCAAAAGAAAGGAAGGATTAAAAATGACAATTGCCAAAGAACCAGCGGCTACGGTGAACCAACACAGGCTGGACACCATAGACGGCGAGACTCTGATGACCACACCTCTGCCGCCAATCCGGTTCACCATCGGCGGGCTTCTGCCACAGGGACTGCACATCCTCGCCGGTGCGCCAAAGGTAGGGAAATCGTGGCTGGCACTGTGGCTGTGCCTGTGTGTGGCAAAGGGCGAAGCCGTGTGGGAGTTTCCCTCTGCGCAGGGCGATGTGCTCTACCTCTGTCTGGAGGACAGCTATTCCCGCATACAGAACCGGCTGCTGGATATCACAGACGACGCACCAGACAATCTGTTTTTCGCCACTATGTCGGAAAAGCTCCGCGGCGGTCTGGAGCAGCAGATCGAGCGGTTCCTCACAGAGCACCCCGGCACCGCGCTCATTGTCATCGATACGCTCCAGCGCATCCGAAGCATCGTAAGCGACGTGAATCCTTACGCAAACGACTACCGCGACCTCGGCATCCTAAAGGAGCTGGCGGACAGGCACCGCATTGCTATCCTGCTTATCCATCACCTTCGGAAGATGAATGACGATGATCCCATGAACATGATCTCCGGCACCACGGGGATCAGCGGCGCGACGGACTCCAACTTTGTCCTCCGCAAGGACAAGCGCAGCGGCAGCACCGCAACACTTTACTGCACCGGGCGGGACATCGAGTACCAGGAGCTGACTCTGGAGTTCGACGGGGATACCCACGTCTGGAATCTGCTCTCGGACAGCGTCACCACGGAGCCGCAGCCGCAAGATAAGCTCACTATTTTTCTCTCTGAATTTCTCAGCGAGCACAAATCATTCACCGGCACGGCCACGGAGCTGGCCGAAGCGTTGGAGAAACGGAGCGAAGAACCGCTCGTTCCCGCCGCGTTGACCAAGCGGCTGATCCGCTGTCGGGACGAGTTGGGGGCACGTGGAATCACGTTTGAAACCAACCGCACCCGTGACCGCCGGGAGCTGCGTCTGGCCCTTGCGGGTGACGGCAGTGACGGGAATGACGGGAAAAACGATACAGGCCCAGTACTGAATCTGCTGTCACAGCCGTCACACCTGTCACGGGAGGATACGTAGATGCCCGGCGGGGAATTTCTCCCCTTTCGGGGAGAGCCAGCATCGCGTTTGTCTGGACGTCGGCCACAGCCGCCGCCCCGCCAAACGCCCAGTTTGCGGGGCCCTGCCCCACACCCGGTAGAACGGAGGAACGTATGAAGGACACCACATTCAGCATCCGGATCGCGTCTGACGATCTGGAAACTATCAAGCGAAAGGCGAAGCAGGCGCGGCTCTCCCAAAGCGACTACGTCACCCGCTGCTGTCTCGGCAGACAGGTGGTGGTTGTGGAGGGTCTGAAGGAAGTCCTGAAACAGCAGCGCGCCATCGGCAACAACCTTAACCAGCTCACGGTGCTGGTCAACATGGGCAGAGTTTCGGTTGCCAATCTGTACGAAACCGCTCAGGCGCTGAAAACCATCAGCGAGACGCTGCGGGAGATTGCCGAGCGTGGGAGGTGGACGAAATAGCTATCATCAGTTTTACAAACTATCCCAAAGGACAGAACCGCCCCTGCATGGCGGCAGTCATGGCGTACACGAAGCGGGAAGTGAAAACGCTGTGGCAGGGACAATCTCTGGTCAGCGGTATCAACTGCCGGCCCGAGAGCGTCTATGACGATTTCCTCAGTACGAAACTGCTCTACCACAAGGATGACAAAATCCTGTTCTTCCACATGGTGCAGTCCTTCCCAAAGGGTGCCGACGTCAATCCGGTCACGGCGCATGCGGCAGCAATGGAACTGGCCAAGTATTTTGAAGGACGCGAGGTGCTGGTTTGTACCCATGCCGACCGTGGCCACGTCCACTCGCATTTTATCATCAACAGCGTCTCGCTGGAGGATGGGCGCAAGCTCCACATCAGTGAACCGGAGCTGGTCGCGCTCCGACAGCGCAACGATCAGGTGTGCGAGATGTTTAACCTGCCGGTGTTTCAGAAAGGCCAGAAAAAGAAAAAAGTAAAGTCCATGTCCACGGCGGAATACCATGCCGCCGTGCGAGGCGAGAGCTGGAAGTTCCGGCTCATAGGCGACATCGACGAGTGCATGCGCTATGCCGGCACCCGCGAGGAGTTCATCACCCTGATGCGCACCGAGGGTTACAATGTCCGCTGGCAGGATTCCAGAAAAAGCATCACTTACACAACCCCTGGCGGGATGAAGTGCCGGGATGACCGGCTGCACGACGAACGATATTTGAAGGAGGCGATGGAGCGTGAGTTCCGAATTCGAGAGAGAATTGTCCATGGAGGAATTGAAGCGGCTGAATCATTCGCAGGGTTCGATGATGCGGCAAGAGCCGACAGCACCGGCGCAGCCGGAATCGCATCCGACGCAGGAGGAGTGGACAAAACTGATGAGTGCGCTAACCTTGCTGGAGCGCCACGTAGCCACGCAGACGGCGCTCGTGAGGGAGCTTTCGCAGAGGCCGAGGACGTACCCGACCCTGGAACAGATCGCGGCGCTGGCGCGGGATGTGGCGGCGGTGCGGGAGATGCTGCAACAGGCTGGGAGGGGGACAGAGCGGCGTATCTCTCTCCCGCGGCTGCGACTGCCGTATCTCAGCCCGGCGTGGCTGCTGATTCCGGTGATCTTGCTGGTGTTCTGGGCAATGTGGCACAGCTGGGACACGCTCTGGAACGGACTCAGGACGATGTTCCCGTAAAGGACGCCACAACTCTGAATCCGTATACAGACCGGAAAGTGTTCACCAAAGAGCGTGAAAAGAAAATCGCCCTCGGCCAAAAGGACGATGACCATGAGGATGAGATAACTTTGCAGATGAAAATGTAATCATTTTCGGAAGGAGAACGCCAATGCTAAAACGTGAAACAGAAAAAACTTATGGATATACAATCGGGGAAACGATTTATACGATTGAAAGCGTATCGTCCCCCGATACCTGCGAGGATATGATCGACGCTCTGATCTCGCTGATGAAACGGGATATCGAGTCCCTAGAAAAAGACTGATTTTAAAGACGGTTGGTATGGATATCGCAAAGCGTCCGTGATATAGTGTGCTTGCGATATCCGTCAGCCGTTTTGCGGGGTATTATAAGGAGGTGCAATTATAAATGCAATTCCCCCAAAACGGAAAAAAGGCGGGATTATACCTTCGCCTCTCCCGCGACGAGCTCGTGGGCAGAGAGAGTAACTCCATATCAAATCAGAGAATGATATTAAGTGAATACGCACAAAAAAATGGCTTTGTGATTGTGGATGAATATGCTGATGACGGCGTTTCTGGTACGACCTTCGAACGCCCTTCGTTCCAGCGAATGATGGATGATATTAAGGCCGGGAAAATAGACACGGTCATAGTCAAGGATCTATCGAGGCTTGGAAGAGACTACCTTGGAACAGGTGAGCACATTGAAAATATTTTCCCAAAGCTCGGCGTACGTTTTATCTCAATCTATGAGAGCTATGACAGCTTTATCGACAGCGAATCGGCGGATTTCCTGCCATACATTAATCTCTGTAACGAACGCCACGCAAAGCAGTCCGGGCGAAAATCCAAGGACACAAAGGATCACATGGCGGCCATGGGGAAATTTATCGGCTCAAAAGCGCCGTTCGGATATGTGCTTGATCCGGAGGACAAGCATCACCTGCTAATAGACCCTGAAGCGGCGGAGAGTGTGCGTCTGATTTTCAACTACGCCGGTGACGGTCTTGGCTACAAAGCAATCGCGCGCAGACTGCGTGAGCGCGGCGTCCTCAATCCTACAGCGTACAACAACATCAAATTCCCCACCCATCATAAAAGTGAATACTGGCGTCAGCCCCACGACTGGCATGAATCGTCGATCAAGACGATTCTCACCAATCCGACCTATCTCGGCAAAATTGTCAGCGGCAGACGGCGCAAGCCCTCTTTCCGCTCTAAGGAGATCGTAGCAATGCCAGAGGAAGCTTGGATTACGGTGGATGGGATGCATGAGCAGATCATCGATCAGGACACATGGGACAGGGCGCAGGAAAAGCTCAAGGTGAGAAAACGCTGCGACAACCACGGCGCGCAGCAGATGTTCGCGGGACTGGCAAAGTGCTATGATTGCGGATACGCGCTCAGTTATACCAGCAACAAAGGCAACCCGCGTTACCAGTGCAGTCTGTACAGTACAAAGGGTAAGGGACATTGCAGCTCACATTTCATCACCTACGAGGATCTCTACAATGCCGTCCTTTATGACATACAGCGTCGGGCAAAGGCGGCTGCAAACATGGATAAGCATCTGCTCGCCCGGTTGAGCAACGAGGCAGCCGGACTTCTGGGCAAGAAAGCACGGCAGGTTGAGAAAGAATGCGCACGTATGAATGCCCGTGTCGACGAGCTGGAGTCCATTATCGCCAAGCTCTATGAGGACAGCGCTTTGGGCCGCATCCCTGCAGAGCGGTGTCGGACACTGATGGACAAGTTCGAGCAGGAGCAACGCGATCTGAAACTCAAACGGGATGAGATGGCGCAGGAACTTGAGGCACAGCGCAAACGCCAGTCGGAGATGGCTGTGTTTACAGAGGCGATTGCGGCATATCAGGAGCTTACCGCGCTGAACACAACCGTGCTCAATGAACTTGTCTGTGAAATCCGCGTCGGTGCAAAATATACTGAGGACGGCGTTAAGAAGCAGAAAATAAAAATAGTCTACAAGCAGGACTGTTATGTGGATTATTTTGAGGACGGAGAACTGCTTCCGAGCGCTGAGGCTATGGCGAAGTTTAGAAAACTGGAGAAAGAGATGTCCGAAAAATGGACAGACGCTCCGCCACTCCCAAAGGCCATATAAAGAATGACCACGGTGTCTATAACCACGTCAAGAGGTCAGCGGTTCGA
>JAYFPV010000192.1:0-8744 GCA_034927465.1 Lawsonibacter sp. | reverse complement strand
CTGAAACATCATGTGGACAAAGACAGCCTCCGGCTCATAAATTTCAAGGGTGGGCTTACGGTCAATCACGGTTTTTCGATAGCCATAGGGAGCGTTGGCCACATAGCAGCCATCTTCAATGGCCTGCTGAAGTCCGCGGCGCAGCCGCTTGTTGATGATTTTGTACTCTCGGCGGCTGATGAAAGTTTTCATTTCAGCCAGCTCGTCATCCAAGTCGTCGGAGAGGTCGTAAGTTTTTTCCGGCGTTACGATCAGGGTTGCGCTGTCCCGAAAGGCGTCCAGAATAATGCCCTGATCCTTCATCCGGCCGCGGGAGAGACGATCCAGGTCCATGCACAGTACACAGTCAAACCGCCCATCCTCCACCGCCTGCAGCAGACGGAGCATTTGAGGGCGGGCATAGAGCGACTCTCCACTGACCACCTCAGGATAGGTTTCTTGAATACAGATGCTGCGCAGCCTGGCATAGTCCAGCAGCGCCTTTTGGTGTTTCGAAAGTACCTCCTCGGTATCCAATCCCTCCTCCATGCGGGACTTGCGGAGATACAGACCAGCCCTCATGCCGGAGAGGTCCGGACCGGATTCTCTTAGAAACATAAAAATACACCTCCGAAACAGATTACCCTGATCCAGCGGGCATCTGTCCAATGTTAAAAAGCTTTTCTGGTGCGGAACGTGGAATCGGCACATAGTGGGCCACTGCTTCGGAATAGCCTGTGGAACAGGAGGTGTGCGCCATGGGGAGAAGTGAACACTATATGCTGTCATGTGGAATTGAAATCCACCGCGATGAAATTGAGGGAGAGGAACTGATCATTCGTGAGATACAGAAGACAACTAGGTGGAGAGAAAAGGACTGGCCCACAAGATGTGTCCGCTGGGAAGGACTACACCGATTCCAATGGGGACAGGTGGATCACATCGTGGGACAGTCTCAAGTTTGTGATGCAGGGCCTGTTGGCATATCGGCGGTTACAAGCAATCCTGTCAACAGCACCGCAGAAGAACGGGCGGCTGGCCAGGAGCGGATCAGGCAGGCAGCCGCCCAGAGCCTGACCAGCAGCGGAATTGGGTGGAGTTCAGAAAAATATGTATAAAACTGGAAAAATAAGGGAATTTTTGACAGAAATGGACTGCTTTCGAAGACATTCGACGGGAATTGCAGTGCCCCAACAGCCCATGACGAAAGGATGGAACAACACAAAATTCAAAATGGAAGAAATTGAGAGACCAATTTTCACATGAATACGAACAAAAAAGCTTGCTAAATGGAAGCCATTTTCGTGAATTTGATGCTTGGAAAATGAAAAGATGAGGAGTTTATTAACATTTTATTAATACTTACAAAACAATCTTGAAATATTTAAAAGGTGTGCTATGATAAGTCAGCTCTCATATGAGAGCCTATTTTATGCAATAATGAGAGTCAAGGGTGATATCCATGAAGACGATTCATTTACTTGAGACATTAAACTGCTTGTTGGCTATCCTATTCGCGGTCATTTACTTTTATCAGTTGGTTTATCTTCTGATTGGGTTGGTTTGGCGAAAACACCGGGTTCAGGTGAAGATTCCTGAGATTCACCGCTATGCCGCAGTGATTTGCGCCAGAAATGAAGCTGGAGTCATCCAGGAACTGATACGCAGCTTAAAGGGGCAGCACTATCCAAAAGACTGCCTGGATATTTATGTGGTAGCCGATAATTGTACCGATCATACCGCACAGGTGGCCCGTCAATCCGGAGCGATTGTATACGAACGCTTTAACCAGGAACAGAAGGGGAAGGGCTACGCGCTGGATTTCCTGTTTCATACCCTGACCCGCGAGGGAAAGGATTCGTATGACGGTTATATGATTTTTGACGCGGACAATTTAGTGGATCCGGAATTTACTGCCGAAATGAATCGCGTGTTTGATAGTAAGAAGTACAGTGCCATCACCTGCTATCGCAATTCCAGCAATTTGGGCAGCAACTGGATTTCCGCCGGCTATGCAATCTGGTTTTTGCGGGAAGCTCGTTTCCTGAATTTTCCACGGATGCTGATCGGTTCCAATTGCCACGTTTCCGGGACCGGATTTTTGGTATCTGCGGATGTGATTCGAGAAAACGGCGGCTGGCCGTATCATCTGCTGACCGAAGACATTGAGTTTTCCGTGAACTGTGCTTTAAAGGGACAGCGCATCGGTTACTGTGAGAAAGCGATTGTCTATGACGAGCAGCCGACAACATTTAAACAATCTTGGGATCAGCGGATGCGTTGGTCCAAAGGATTCTATCAGGTGAACGCCAACTACAGCACGGCCTTGCTTCAGAAGTTTCTGAAAAAGCCTGGCTACCTGGGCTGGTCTTGTTATGACATGTTTGTGACGGTAGCGCCCGGAATGCTATTGACCTTGGCGTTTATCCTGTTTAACATGATTGTTTTCTTGGCCTGTTTGGGACAACCCTCTTACATGACGTCACGGATTATGGCTGTTTCCACTAGTTTTATTTTCTCAGCTGTGTTGAATTTCTATGCGGTCCTTCTGATCTACGGCTTTTTGACCGTTCTTTGTGAGTGGAAACAGATTCGAATTCCGACATATAAAAAAATTATATACATTTTTACATTTCCAATTTTTATGTTTACCTACATTCCCATTTCGCTGTCTGCATTGGTAAAAAAAGTGGACTGGACCCCGATCTATCATTCGGGGAACAGGCAAGCATTGGGAAAGGCATAAGAGTCCTGGTGGCTTCGTTTTTCCACTTGTACAAACGGCCCGCTGACAGCGGGCCGTTTTCTGTATGTTCAGTGAATGGATGTTTTTATGGACAGACCGCCGGAAAAACAAGGAACGGTGCACAGCCCACAGACTGCCGACTGAGCGCGTCTGTATCCGGAATGAGTGGGATTTTTATAATGTGTGCGATCCTCCGATAAGGATTGTATCGAAGACCTGCGAGTCTATCCGACCCTAAGCGCTCAACAGGCTCTTGACCGTGCTTTGTCCGTCAAGGCGGTATGCGCCGAGCTGCTGTACGCGTACATTGATGTGGAGCCGGTAAACTTTAACCGCGGCTTCTATACCGTAGATGTGCGGTATTTTTACCGCATCACGGCCGACGCCTTTGTAGGGGCAACCCGCCCCATCGAGGTTACCGGTCTGGCAATTTTTGACAAGAGAACGATGCTCTTTGGCAGCGAGGGAAGCGCAAAGGTATTTTCCTCCGAGGATGGAATCGGTTCCCTGACCCCACAGGAGTTGCTTGGGAACACGCTTCCGATTGCGGTAGTGGAGGCAGTTGATCCGCTGATTCTGGACCTGAAGCTGGTAGACGCATGCGGGTGTCGCCCATGCGATTGCAGCGTGCTTGATATCCCAGACGCAGTGGCTTCCGTCTTCTCGGAAGAGCTGGTAACAAACGGCGATCTTCATCGCTTGTACGCTACGTTAGGTCAGTTCTCCCTCATTCGCCTGGAACGGGATACGCAACTGCTTATGCCGGTTTATGATTATTGGATGCCGGAGAAGGAGTGCCCCTGTGACGGCGGCAACTGTCAGGAAGACCCCTGTGAACTGTTCCGTAAAGTCCAGTTCCCGGTCAATGAATTTTTCCCGCCAAACAGCATTACCACCCAGCGCGACAGCTACCAGGAGGTTCGGGCCGGCGGCAGCTTCTGAAACGATCCCGGGCTTACAAAAAACCGCCGTCTGTAAAGACGGCGGTTTTTTTGAGCTGGTCGAAAAAGTGGAGAAACCCATTCTTTCAAAGTGGATTTCAATGTGATTCCGTCGCCTGTGGGCGGCGGAACTCTGCGAGGCTTTGGTGCGGGCGGTTTATTACATCAAGGGAGCAAAAACGCGAAGAATGCTGCGATAAAGCTGGAGCACAATATTCAAATGTTTAAAGCGGCGCGGGGTAATGGGTTCGCATAGCTCCATGGTCGCTTCAAAGTCGGCCCGGATATCCTTGATGCAGGGTGCTTCGCACAGCCAAACGCCATCCTCAAAATGGAGGAAGAGGCTTCGATAGTCCAGATTTACCGTGCCAACCGTGGCAAATCGGTCGTCTACCACAAAATTTTTGGCATGGATGAAGCCGGGTGTATACTCAAAAATTTTTACTCCGGCATCCAACAAGGGCGGATAGTGGGCGCGGGTCATTTCAAATGCATATCGCTTATCTGGGATGTGTGGGGTGATAATGCGTATGTCTACCCCGGATTTGGCGGCGTTGCACAACGCGGTGTTGGTGGCCACGTCAATGATCAGATATGGGGTGGTGATATAGATATAATTTTTGGCCTTTGCAATCATGTTCAGATAGACTGCCTGACCGACGGTCTCATTGTCCAAAGGAGTATCGGTGTAGGGCTGAACGTAGCCTGTCCAGGGGCGTACCGGGGACGCGGAAGGGCGGAAACGGTCAAAATCTTCATCCCAGCTGCAGCAGTGGTCCCACATAGTCAGGAACATGACGGTCATGGACCAGACAGCGTCTCCCTCCAGGAGAATGACGCTGTCCTTCCAATGACCGAAGCGCTCTCGCAGATTGATATATTCGTCGGACAGGTTGATGCCTCCGGTAAAGCCGACCCTTCCATCAATGACCATCAGCTTCCGGTGATCACGGTTATTCAAACGCAGCGACATGACGGGGACAAAGCGGTTGAAGACCCGGCACTGAATGCCTTTGTCGGCCATTTTCTGGTCGTAGCCCCGAGGCAGGGTAAACATGCAGCCCATGTCGTCATAGATTAGACGTACTTCAACGCCCTCAGCGGCTTTCTGTTCCAAAATGGCCAGAATGCTGTCCCAAAAAACACCGGGCTGAATGATAAAATACTCCAAAAAGATATAGCGCTCGGCTTTCTTCAGCTCTTCCAACATTCTGGGAAACGCCAGATCACCCAACGAAAAATATTCCGTTTCGGTGTTGGTGTAGGCTGGGCAGGCGGCATACTGTTCCAGATAGTTGGCCTGACCGGCCGCATCCCCTCCAAGCGGGAGTAGGTCGTCAGCCTTAAAGTCCTCCCGAAGGGCCAGAGCGGATTTTTCCAGGATGCCCTGCATCCGCTTTTGAATCCGCTTTGAAATGTGCCCGCCGCCGACCAGCAGATAGAAAATGCCGCCGAAGACTGGAAACGGGAGTATGATCAGCAACCATGCAATCTTATATCCCGGTTCCATCCGGCTGCCGACGATGGCCAGCGCGGCAACGATGCTGATGAGAATACAGCACCAGTAAAAATTGTCGGTGTATTCGGAGAAAGTGACGACCATAACAAGCAAGGTGGCGATCTGAATCAGCAGGGCCAGGCCCACCAGGGCGGATCGGTGGAATAGAATATAGAGCAGTTTTTTCAGAAAGGTCACCTCCTGTTCCGAGTGAAAATCATTTTATCAGGGCTGTGGGCGGATGGAACACTGGATATGATCCCGCTCAAGAAGGACTAAACCATAGCTGGTACGGCTGGGCCCAGGGTTGAGCATCCAAAGACCATCGTCCAACTGTTGGCACACGGGGCGGTGGGTATGGCCAAAGAGGAGAATGTCCGCCCCAGATGCTCTGGCATCGGCCAGGGCGGCGTCATAGCTCTGTTTGACGCCCCAAAGGTGGCCGTGGGAAAGAAGCACCTGCGTTCCGGCCAATGTAATTTGCTTTTTCGGTGCCTCCGTTGTCCAGCCGTCGCAGTTTCCAGGTACCATGCAGATGGGAAGTTGGGGATAGGCGAGCGAAACTTCTTCGGCATCCCGCTGGAGGTCGCCCAGATGAATGACCTGGTCGGGGCAGTGGACCTCAATGGCGCGATACATTCCGACCAAGGATCGATGGGAGTCGGAAAAAACAAGGATTTTCAAATTTGTCACCTATCCGTTCTGCGTGCATATACTGGAATGAAATCATATTGGGAGTGATCGCTGTGCAATCAAAGCATCCATCGGAACAAGTCTTAAAAGGAACCACTGCGGCGGAGCTGGTGAAGAATCGGGACGCCATCACGCAGCTTGCCAAATCCAACGACGCCCAAAAGCTGATGGCATTGCTCCAACAGCGGGGCGGTGTCCAAGAGGCAGCCAAGGCGGCGGCGGGAGGAAATCCCAGCCAGCTGATGGACATGATGAATCAGTTGATGAACACCAAAGAAGGCGCCGAGCTGGTAGATCGGATCGGAACCCAGGCAAAGAAGGCCGGGCTGGAATAAGCCAATTCCGGATCAAGAGGGGGGAGGGAGCGTACCGTGGCTGAATTTGAAGAAAAGCTGAATTCTATTTTGGAAAACCACGAGGCCATGGAGCAGATTATGTCCCTTGCTCGATCTCTGTCGGGCGGAGGACAGTCGGATGAAAAGGGGCAATCTGCTCGGGGCGGATCAGCCTCCACTTCGGAGGTACCGCCCTCTTCCGGGGATGCTTCCGAACCGAAGTCGGCCGCTTCTGATTCCAGCCCGGATCTGTCCTCTCTCTTGGGCCAAATCGATCCAGGCATGCTCCAAATGGGGATGCGCTTGTTCCAGGAGTATCAGGGAAACGACGGACGCAATGCTGCGCTGCTGGCCGCCCTTCGGCCCTTCCTGAAGGAGGATCGTCGGGCGAAGCTGGATCGGGCACTGGAGATCGCCCGTGTAACCCGGCTAATCCGGGTGGCCCTGGGCGCCATGGGCGGAAAGGGGGAGGAAGGGCGTGTATAATCGTTATATCCCGGATGACGCGTCCTATTCCCCAGTAGCGGAGGAATCTCACAATTCGCAAGCCCGGGAAGGGCCGCGGCCAGAAACAGCCAACCAGGCTCCTTTTGGACAATTCCAGCGGCCAGCAGGATCTTATTCCCCTCCGGGGCCCCGTCAGCCTACGGGACAGCAGAACCCGTTCGGAATTGGAGGGTTTAAACTGCCCTCCTTTTTGAACGGGAAAGATGGTCTAAGCTCCCTTTTTTCCGGCAAAGATGGTCTAAGTTCCCTGTTTTCCGGAAAAGAACGGGGTGGATTGTCCAGTCTCCTCAAGACGCTGAAACTGGATGACATTGATACCGGAGACATCCTGCTCCTGCTGATTATTCTCTATCTGCTGGTAGAGGGAGATGACTTAGAACTGGTGATCGCCCTTGGGCTGGTTCTCATTATGGGATTTGGAGACAGCGCAAAAGCGGAGGAACCTACATAAAAGGACAGGGGACGGCCTTGCCGCCCCCTGTTGATTTGGTTAAGACACCGTATGGAGCGAAGTTCCGTCTGGCAAGGAGAAAGAGGCGGAGGAGGGACAGGGGATTGTGACAGAGGAGTACGCGGTCATCCGATAAACCAGCTGGCCCTCTTGTTCCAGTTCAGCAGATATCAGAAGGCCGCTGTCCACGCTGACCCAGTAGCGCTCCAAACGATCCGGACGTTCCCATGTTACCTCCACATAGATGCAGGGAATCCCGCCCCGCAATTCATAGCCGGCGGAGGTGATGGTGTCAGGATCCAGAGCGAGTACCGTCTCATAAGTTGGAATGCGCTGTGATAAATCCGAAGACAGCTCGTCTGCCGGAGTACTTTTGTACTGCTGCGCACCCTCATACCAGTAGTACAGGGTATCCGCTCCCACCAGATCATGACGGATCACACCAGACGGCAGCACTTGCCTGCTATGGGACCAGCCTCCGTCCATCCATACCTGAACGGAGGAAGGAGACGAGCCGCCCGTCCAAATGGTTTCCACAGTCAGCTCCCGGTAATAGCTGTCTGAGCGCTTCAGGGTGGCGATGACGCTTTGAACTGTCTGAGGGGTGACGTCCACCTTTTGATACGTACTGGAGTCAGATGGGGAGCCGGAGGAAGCAGAACCATCGCTGCCGCTGCTGACATCGGGAAGAACCACAGATGGTGTGTTCAACGCCAGAAGGCTGCGGCCAAAGCTGGTAAACATAGCCCCGACAATGAGAACAATGACGGCAAAGGCAATCAAAAGTCTGTTTTTTGGGTCCACGTCTTCACCTCATTTGCATTTGGAAGGGCCAACATCAGGCCCGGAATTCCTCAGGCGGTGTTTCCCGCTGACCGAAGCGCCACTGGATAGCGTCCACAATGCGGCGGCAGGCCTGTCCGTCGCCATACGGGTTGGCGGCATGAGCCATTTTGTCATAGGCGGCCCGGTCGGCGATCAGTTCAGAAGCCAAGCCGAAGATATCTGCTTCCTCCACACCGGCCAGCTTGACGGTACCAGCGGCTACGGCTTCCGGTCGTTCGGTTTCCCGCCGCAGAACCAGAACCGGCTTTCCCAAGGCGGGGGCCTCCTCCTGAAGTCCTCCCGAATCGGTCATCACCAGGTAGCACCTGGCCATCAGGTTGTGCATCTCGTCTACCGCAAGGGGAGCGATCAGGTGGATGCGGGAATGGCCGTCCAAATACCGATGGGCTACCTCCTGGACGACCGGGGATAAGTGAACGGGATAAACCAGCTCCACATCCGGGAATACATCGGCGGTCCGACGGAGGGCAGTCATAATGTTGACCATGGGCTGACCATAATTCTCCCGCCGATGGCAAGTAACCAGAATTACTTTTTGATTGACATAATCCAATTGATTCAGAATAGACTCCGAAAAGGTAAAATTCTTTACAACGGTTGTTTGAAGGGCATCAATCACCGTGTTTCCCGTTAGAAAGACCCCGCTGGTGATGTTTTCCCGGGCCAGGTTGTCCCGGTTGGTAACCGTGGGGCAGAAATGGAAATCGGCAATGGCCCCTACCATCTTCCGGTTCATTTCCTCGGGAAA
>JAYFPV010000248.1:0-4926 GCA_034927465.1 Lawsonibacter sp. | reverse complement strand
AGGCAGGAAATGCAGTCGGCTCCCGCTGCCTCATATGCTTTGGCCATGCTGAGATACGGAAACTCCGGCGCAAGGATTCCCTTGGAGGGAGACGCCCGTTTGATTTCACAGATAAAACGGATTCCCGGCGTTTGTAAGGCATCCTCAAATGCCTTCCCGTTGGCGGGCCCGCCCGATTGGCACAGCTCCTTCAACGCATCCAAAGGAATCTCTTTCTTGTCCATGCGCACCCGCGTCCTGGCGTATTCCGCGATGATCTGAAGAATGGTCTCCATCCTCCCCTACCTCCTGTTTGACGCGGCGACAAACCGCTCCAGCGTCTCCATCGCGGCCCCGGAGTCAATCTGCTCCGCCGCCAGTGCAACCCCGTCCGCCAGACTGTTTGCCTTTTGGGCCAGATACAGCGCCGCACCCGCGTTCATTAGCACCGTATCACGCTTTGGCCCAAGCTCGCCCCGTAAAATTGCCCGGGTAATTTCCGCGTTTTCCGCAGGAGTTCCGCCCACAAGCTCGGCCTTCTCACAGCGGGCAAAGCCAAAGTCCTCTGGCTGGATGACATAGCTTTTGTACGTGCCGCCGTCAAATTCGCAAACTGTGGTGGGGGCGCTGAGTGAAATTTCGTCCAGCTTATCCTGCCCGTACACCACCATGCCCCGCTTAACGCCAAGGCTGAACAGCACCCGTGCCAGCGGCTCCACCAGGGACTCGCTGTACACCCCAAGCAGCTGCATAGATGGAGAGGCTGGATTGGTCAGGGGACCTAAAATATTGAACACAGTGCGGATTCCAAGCTCTTTGCGGATGGAGCCAACATACTTCATAGAGGTATGGTACTTCTGTGCAAAGAAAAAGCACAGGTTGACCGACTGCAGCAGTTCCACACACTGTTCGGGAGACTGGTCAATGTTGACCCCCAGCGCCTCCAGACAGTCGGCCGTGCCGCATTTGGAGGAGGCCGCCCGGTTTCCGTGTTTGGAGACCTTCACCCCGGCAGAGGCTGTAACCAGCGCGGAGGTGGTGGAAATGTTAAAGCTGTGGGCACTGTCGCCCCCTGTACCTACAATCTCCAGCAGCTCCATGTCGTGGGGAACCTTTACCGCGTGGTCGCGCATGGCCGCAGCGCAGCCGGAAATTTCCTCAATGGTCTCGGCCTTGGTGCTCTTGGTAGACAACGCGGCCAGAAAAGCGGCGTTTTGCACCTGGGTGGTCTCTCCGCTCATAATCTCGTTCATCACGCGGTATGCCTCGTCATAGCTGAGATCCTGCTTATCAACGATTTTCACAATGGCTTCCTGAATCATGTTCTAACACTCCTTCGCGCAGCTTAAAAAGTTTTCCAACATCTGTTTTCCGTCCGGGGTCATCACTGACTCCGGGTGAAATTGCACCCCGTAAATGGAATAATTCCGGTGCTTCACCGCCATAATCTCCCCATCCTCTGTTTTTGCGGTCACTGCAAGCTCCTCCGGCATGGTGTCCTCCACCGCCGCCAGCGAGTGGTAGCGGGCCACCAGCGCCCGCTCGGGGCAATGGGTGAACAGCTTACAGGACGGGTCCAGCCAGGCATTCGACTGCTTTCCGTGCATCAGCGTTTTGGCGTAAGAAACCGTGGCGCCGAAGGCCGCACAGATAGCCTGATGTCCCAGGCAGACGCCCAGAATCGGGATTTTGCTTCCCAGCGTTTTCACCACGTCCATGCAGATTCCCGCATTCTCCGGCTTTCCGGGCCCTGGGGACAGGATAATCGCCTCGGGCGCAAGGGCCCGAATTTCTTCGCACGTCATGGCATCGTTGCGGATCACCCGGATATCCGGATCGATTGACCCGATCAGCTGATACAGGTTGTAAGAAAAGCTGTCATAATTGTCGATGAGTAAAATCATATCCATTCCTCCTGGGCCAGTTCAAGGGCCTTTCTCACGGCGGCGGCTTTGTTCTGACACTCCTGATACTCCTGCTCCGGCACCGAGTCGGCTACAATTCCTGCTCCGCTTCGGATGAACACCTTGCAGTTTTTCTTGTAGGCAAGACGGATGGCGATGCAGGTGTCTAGGTTGCCGGTAAAATCCAGATACCCGATAGCCCCGCCGTAAATGCCCCGCTTGTTGTTTTCCAACTCGTTGATCAGCCGGCAGGCCATCAGCTTTGGCGCGCCGGACAGGGTGCCCGCCGGAAGGATCGCGTCGATGGCATCCAGCGCATCTCTGCCCGGAGCAAGGTCGCCGCGAACGGTAGAACCGATGTGCATCACATGGGAATACCGTTCGACACTGTGGTATTTCTCCACTGCCACGCTGCCGAATGCGCTGATCTTGCCGATGTCGTTGCGTCCCAAATCCACCAGCATGTTGTGCTCGGCAAGCTCCTTCGGGTCATGGAGCAGCTCCTCCTCCAGTGCCCGGTCCTCCTCCTCCGTCTTCCCTCTGGGACGAGTGCCCGCCAGGGGAAAGGTATGCAGCACGCCGTCTTGCAGTTTGACCAATGTCTCAGGGGACGCGCCCGCCACCTCCAAATCCGAGCTAGAAAAATAAAACATGTACGGCGAGGGGTTCAGCGTACGCAGCACCCGGTAGGTGTTCAGCAGCGTTCCCTCATACTCCGCTTCCAGACGGTTAGACAGGACGATTTGGAAGATGTCGCCCTCCTTGATGTGCTCCTTGGCCCGATGAACCATCGCGCAGTATTCCTCCTGGCTGAACAGGGGTTTCAGCTCCGACTTCAGCTTTCCGGCCACATCACGATATGGCTCCCCGTTTTTCACCAGATCCGCCATCTGCAGCAGCTTACGCTCGGCATTGTGATATTCCGTCTCTGCATGCTCCAGCGAAACATTCACAATGAGAATCATTTTCTGACGAGAGTGATCAAACACGATCACTCGATCAAACAGCATCAGATCCACGTCCTGAAAGCCCTCAATGTCCTTGGCATCCAGCTTTAGTGTCGGCTCGGCATATTTGAAATAGTCATAGGAGAAATAGCCTACCAGTCCTCCGGTAAAGGGCGGAAGTCCTGGAAACCGGGCGCTTTTATATTCGTCCAGAATCTGCCGGATAGAGTGACCGGGGTCGTCGGTTCGAAAGGACAGCGCGCCCACCTTCATGGCACCATTGATGCAGGTGATTTCCAGCTTTGGGTCATACCCGAGAAAGGTGTAGCGCCCCCACCCCTCCATGTCGGCCGCAGATTCCAGCATATAACAGTGCTGGGAAACGTGTTTCAGCACACGCATGACCTCGATTGGTGTTTTAAAATCGGACAGCAGCTCCATGCTGACCGGCGCGGTTTTGTACCCGCCGCGTTCGGCCGCCGCTTTGATCTCTTCCAGACTCGGATAAAACATAAAAACCCCCGCTTTCGTTTCTGAGCATAAAAAATCGCCCTTGACAAAACTCCATGAAAGTTCTGTCAAGGGCGAATTGGATCAATCCGCGGTGCCACCTTGATTCACGGCAAACGCCGTGCGCTTCGCGGGATACTAACATATCCCCGGCAACTCACGTATGCCCACACGTTGCAGAATACTCCCCCAACCTTGCAGTTCGGGTTTCCCTGCACCCTCAGCGGTCCATTTGATGACTTGTTTTCCATCTGACTCTCAGCAACGCAGACTCTCTGTGGGAGCATTATCATCGTTATCTCCGCTTCAACGGTTTTCAGTTTCAATTCAATTTTCGGTCATTCTACCATGGAGTGTTCCATCTGTCAAGAGATGAAATCCGATTTTCCATCCTCGGCAGGTTTTAATATGAACTTGGACAGTCGGACAAGCTGGTCCGGCTGTTATTTTATGTGGGAGGTAACCCAGCCTTCCGAAAGAAAGTTTTGAAGGAGGTTTTTGTTATGGGTATGAAGATCATTAAAGTCGTAGAGTCCAGTTTCAAAGGCGATGATGGCAAGGAGATTGAAGGCTCCTATGTCTACTTAGTTCCCGCAGACGGTAAGAGCGGGGCCCAACCTGAGCGCGTGTTCCTGTCCAATGACCGCTTGTCTGGTATGGGGTATGCGCCTAAGTTCGGTGATACCGTCTATCTGTTCCGTAACGGTTACGGCCGTGTCATTGATATTCTCAAGGTCTAATTAAATATCCTTCCCTCACTGGTGAATGTCGGGACGATATGCACGGTTGAGGAGCCCCCGGAGCGAGGAGCCAAAAGGCTCCGAGGGGGCACTTGACTCCATAACGATTTCCGGGAAGTGATTGAGTCGTGGGCGTTTCTCCAAAGTACACCATTCACCAGTACAGGGAAGATGTGTTCAAGGTCGTGGCGTTCAAGGGCAACCGTGACCCAGATCATTTCTACAGTGCGGATCACGCCGAAGAACAGCATTATGACAGCAAGCTTAACGAAGCCTTTTGCCGTGCCCGTTCCATGGTTCTCCAGTATGCCTTATGCAATTCCTGGGACTATTTCTTTACCGGCACCCTGGATGAAAAGAAATTCAACCGCTACAAATTGGATGGATATCAGGCAAAACTGTCCCAGTTTATCAGGGATAAACGAAAAGCCTATGAAACCCAAATCCAGTTCCTGCTTGTCCCAGAACAGCATAAAGACGGCGCTTGGCACATCCACGGTCTGATTTCCGGACTTCCGGAATCCGCTGTACGAAAATTCCGCTACCCAGAACCAAAACACCTGGTACAAAGTGATTATCTAAATTGGCCGGACTATATGCGAAAATTCGGTTTTTGTTCTTTGGGGCCTATCATAAACCCAGTTGCCACGGCTTTCTACATAACCAAGTATGTTAGTAAGGAATTGTCCCGCCGTGGAGGTGACTTGGGAAAGCATTTGTATTTCCATTCGCGGCCATTGCAGAAGGCTGAAAAGGCTTCTGACGTGTACTATTACAACTATGGTCTGGATCGTTGCTGTATTCATGATCACGACTTTTGTAAAACGGGCATGGTTCAAAATGCCG
>JAYFPV010000311.1:0-3666 GCA_034927465.1 Lawsonibacter sp. | reverse complement strand
AGCCCGTTCACATTGGCTTGCTGCTCCTTGATCATAGCCGGTGAGAAAGCACCAGCTGAGGCGGTTTGCATCTCGTACAGTTTCGCTTTTGCAACGTCAAGTTCAGCCCCGAGCTGTTTTGCCTGTTCAACCAGCGGCATTTTTTCGGCCTGCTTCTGGTTTATTTTATCTTCAATGCTGGCTACTTTTTTTGTGAGGCTGCTTAGCTGTTTTTCTAACTCTTTGTTGTCAAGAGCCGTCGTAAAGGTAATTTTGCCGTCGTTCATTTAAACAGCCCCCTTTTTTGATTTACGTATTTTGCAAGCAGCTGCCCAATCTCCGGGTTGCCTGCGTTCCCCTGCGCGGTGTATTCAGCGTTACATGTGTCGAACACGGCCAAAAGAAAATTCATCCAGATCGGGAAACCGTCCGACGCGGCCCAGGTTGGCAAATTGCCGAACACAATTTCAGATACCGGCGCACCAAACGCATAATCAATTTGACTTCTGATTTCTGCATCTGCCTTATTAAAGGCATCCAGCACAGAATTGGATGGTTCCTTTCTTAATTGGTCTTGCAAGGATTCCAGCTTTTCATAAGCCGCTGCAAGTCTCTTGATAAAATCGCAGTCCGTCGGGCAAAGCGATACGGTACGGCTCAAATCATGGTTGATTGAAAAGGTTTTGGTGTTTGTTTTAAATTCGAGAGTTTCCATAGCTGCCTCCTGTAAAATAGAATAATTGCTTGTTTTAAGAAGTTTGGACATTCCGCATATACTCAGTTTATCCCCGGCTCCTCCATCTTTTGGAGAGACGCGATAACGGACTTAGGCGCCTTGACGGTGCCGGTAAGGATGGCAGCCTTAAACCCCGGGTAAACGCTATCGGCGGAATCAAGCCCTTTTGAAAAGCTGATAGCGCGGTCAACAGTACGCGTTCCAACATCATGGGCCTTTGCTACAATGTCTCTTGCTCGTGTTCCTGCGTTTGGTTCGGCGTCATTTTGACGCCTAACCTCTGTGTACTGGTTTTTGCCTTCTGGATTCGGAACGGTTTTCATTTGTGCAAACGCTTCTTGGGCAAGAAGTTTGGTCTCTTGAACATCTGACATATTCCTTCTGCCGCGCTGATTTCGGCACATCCATACGATAGCGGCCCACTTGTCAGGGAAATCCATTAATGTGGTGGTGTACGGAATATTCGGGTGCTTCTGGATAATAGCCCAACGGCTTTCCTCATCAGCGAAAATTCGCTGGTGACTGCTCCCCGAAAAATGGAGCAGACTCCAGACGCCCGTCTTTTTTGGCTATCGTCACCCACGAAAATTCGGGGTTGAAGCAATCCCCAACCGCTAATTTTTCAGCGGTCAAACTTGTGGTTTTGCTTTCGATGGCAAACCCTCCACTGCGTTCAATGATGGACTCCGCAATTTTGCGGAGTTCCCTCGACTCATCTTGCAGAAGCCCATTCCTCCCGCATGATCGCCAACCGCTCCGGCTGACTTCCGCTGTTCTGGAAGGCCCCAAGGCCAACGCCGGAATAATAAGGCGTGTGGATCTCGATGTATTGCCTCAGCTCCTTGGTGATTCTCTGACGTCTTAAATGGCGCAGTCCGTGCATCTCCAAATCTCTTGCGCCCGGCCCCAATTCTTTGAGCGAGCGCCCTTGATAGTACCTGCCCCTGATTACTTCTGCCTGGTCCTCTGGCAAGGTGTGGAGCGCCCTTTCCAGCACATCATGGAGCTGTTGGTTGAAGATTGCCTCTTCTGCGTCCGCGAAGGCTTGTTCTGCTTTCGGGTCCGGCTGGACGTCTCCCAGCGTGGCCCCGCCCTCGTCCTCACTGATTGGCACATCCAGACTTGTGGCACTATGTATGGGGTCCTGCATCTGCCGCTTAGTTCGATAGCCCCCTGCCTCAGCAAAGGCCGTTTTCAGGTGGTAGGCCAGCCACCCAACAAAGGACATGCCCGCGCCTGCGTCGTAGCTCTCAGCAGCTGCTACAAGGGCCAGAAATCCCGATTGAGATAGGTCCTCTGCATCTATGCGGCCACCGGTGGCACGGGACACCTTACCGGCCTGCATGGATACAAACCGCTCTACCTGCTCCCACAGTTCCGGCAGTCGTTCACGTTCCCCGCCCTGAATGGCTGTCGCCAGTTCTTCGTTGGTCATGACCGTGTGACCCCTCCCGTGCTTATTTCTTTTTCAGCTCCTCCACCACCTGCGCCAGCTCGTCCAGCTTCTTTTGCTGGTCATCAATCCGAATTGCTCCAAGAATGGCATTGGCAGCGTATACAATGGCGTTTGCATCCTTGGCCTCCATCTCACCATTCAAAACCATGTTGGCGACCCGGTTCAGCGCACGGCGAACAGGGGCGGCGTCGGTCATTTTTAGGCGCTTCTTTGGCATAATATCACCCGCCCAAGTCGTCAATGATGATGGCCACGTCCCGACTGTTCGGATACTTTTCGGCCAGCTCATAAATAAAGCCCATAGCAGCGTCCAGCGTGGGCCTCACGGCGCTCTCTTGCATAAGTTGGCTCCCGGTTACCCCGTCCCACAAATAGCCCTTAGCGCTCCACTGGTCGCCCTCACGGTCAATCATGGCAAGGGAAAGCTGCACGCCGCATAGACCGGCCATCTTTTTTGCCTCAATCAAGAGGCGGTTAATTTGTTTCATATCGTCTCCTTTTGCCGGATAGTAAAACCCCGGCCATTTTGGAAAGTTCATCGTCGGTGTGGACAGTTGTTGTAGATTTCTGCGAAAACTGTTCATCTTTATTGTTCGGATTGCTCATTCTCGCAGATGCCATTGCAGTTTGCTTGTTTGCTTTCGCCTTTGCCTTAATCGCCTCCTTCATTTTTAGGGCCAGTTCCGAACGCTGAAACGGGAGGAGGTTCCTGCGCCCAAACTGAACTGCGAGGCGCACAGGCGTATTCACCCATGCGCCTCGTTGGTATTACTCGCCTTGAATGGCCTCAGGAAGGACCTGCTTAAAATAGTCGTCGCTGTTCATCATGTCGAAGAAATTAGGCCTCTGGGTCACGCTCCGGGCGTAAGTAATAAGGCACTCGGCTGCTTCTGCCTTTTCTTCGGCGGTATAAAAGTGACGGTCTAAAACGTTGCCGTGCGCCTGAGCGTATTGACAGACCAGCCGTTCCATAGTCCGGTTTCCGGTAGAGCGCTCCAGCATGGCGTTCAAGTCAGCGTTGGTCAAGTTGAAATTACCTGTAAGCAAATTGACGTCGGGTGTCAGCTTGGAACCATCCAGGAGGTCCGCGGCAAAGACCGTCTCTTTATATTGCTCCACACGCTGCGTTACGGCATCCAAGCCTTCCCGCTGGATAGTGGCCATTTCGGCCTGAAGCTGCTGGACTCGCTCCGCGAATCGGACGTCGCTCCAATTCTCTCGATCTCTTTCGTGGTTCTGAATCTTCTTCTCTTGGGCCTTGATATTGTCCACCATCTGGGTAGTGATACTTCTAACGTCTCCGATTAAGCTCATTTTCAAAATTTCCTTCTTTTAGTCGTTGGCGCCAATTCCGCAGGCCATTCTAAGTCTCTCGTTTTGGGCCGCGGAAAGGTCCACGAGGTCACGAAACCGCCGGGAGAGTTCAACGCCCATAGCCTGTGCAAATTCCTCCAGGCTCTCCGCACAGTTCGCGGCCTTCAGGATGCTTCCCGAT
>JAYFPV010000288.1:0-7849 GCA_034927465.1 Lawsonibacter sp. | reverse complement strand
GACGGCCAACAACTTGCAAGCCCTGAGAATACAGAACCTGTGTTGTAAATTGGTGGAATTGTCGTGTATTGGTGGCAAATTTCAAAAGAAAATTGACAGGTGCATAAGCTGATGGTATCCTGAAACATAGAAGTTTATAATTCGAGAGAATGACCTTTGATACAAATAGAATACAAGACGGAGTGGACGATTCATGAAGGAACAGACTAGAAAGCAACTGAGAAGCGCCGATTACTTAGAAAAACCACTTTGGTCCAGCATTCGTGCGCTGTACAAGGGAATGGGGTATAGCGATTATGACCTGGAGCGGCCTATGATCGGGATCGCGAATTCCTGGAACCGTGCAAACCCTGGTCATGACAATTTGCGCCAAGTGGCAGAGTGCGTGAAGGAAGGAATTTTGCAGGCTGGCGGAACTCCAGTGGAATTTGGGATTATTGGCCCTTGCGACGGAATGGGGTGCGGCAACACCGGAATGCATTATATCCTGCCCGCTCGCAACGTGATTGTCAATGAAGTGGAAATCATGACGCAGGTAAACCATCTGGACGGGCTGGTGCTTTTGGGCAGCTGTGACAAGGTGATTCCCGGACTGCTTATGGCTGCGGCGCGTCTGGACTTGCCCGCCATCGTGGTCAATGGCGGGCCGGCTATGGGCGGCTGCGTGTTCGAAGGACGGGAGTCTGACAACTCCACCATGGTGGAGGCGCTGGCCATGCTGAAGCAGGGGAGCATCACGCAGGAGGAGTATGATCGCCTGGAGGCAGACTCCAATCCCACATGCGGCTCCTGCTCCTTCCTGGGCACCGCCAATACCATGTGTGCGGTCACAGAGGCACTTGGAATGTGTCTGCCGGGTACCAGCATGATTCCTGCGATTATGGCGGAACGCCGCCGCGCCGCGCAGGCCTCCGGCCGCCGGATTGTGGAGATGGTGCGCGAGGACCTGACCGCCCGGACGATCATAACCAAAAAGGGCTTGCAGAATGCGCTGAAATTGGGCATGGCCATTGGCGGATCTACTAACATGGCACTGCACTTTTTGGCCATTGCCTATGAGGCGGAGTGTGATTTCTCCATGGATGAGATTGATGTCATTGCCCGCACGACACCGCACTTGGCCAACATCTATCCAAACGGGCCAGAAAACGTACCCGCCTTCTATCAGGCCGGAGGCGTACCCGCCGTCATGAAACAATTAGAGCCGCTGCTGGATGGGGATGCGGTTACCTGTACCGGAAAGAGCTGGCCGGAGCTTTTGAAGCATGTGAAGGCAGTGGAGAACAACATCATTCACTCCTGCGCAAATCCTTGGCACAAGTGGGGTAGTCTCGCGGTGCTGCGTGGGTCTTTGGCACCAAACACGGCGGTTACCAAGCCGACTGCCATCCATGCAGATATGCTGCGCTTCGTGGGCACAGCCGCCTGCTTTGATTCGGAAGACGAGGCCAGCGATGCGGTGCTAGCCGGCCGGATCCAGCCGGGCACCGTTTTGGTGGTGCGCTATGAGGGCCCGAAGGGCGGCCCCGGGATGCGTGAGATGGTTCGACTGATGAAAATGCTGACCGGGCAGGGATTGGCGCTGTCAACCGCCGTTATTACCGACGGCCGGTTTTCCGGCTCAAACAACGGCTGCTTTGTGGGCCACATTTCGCCGGAGGCAATAGAAGGCGGGCCCATTGCAGTGGTGCAGGATGGAGATCAAATTACCATCGACGTCGAGGGCGGTGTGCTGAACCTTGATATTTCGGAGGAGGAATTGAACGCTCGCCTGGCCGCCTTTGTGCCGCCAGAGCGTAAGCCGCTTAAGGGCTATTTGAACGTATTCGCTCGCTTGGCAGAGTCCGCTGACAAGGGGGCTGTGATTCGGAATCGCTAAAGTTAGTGAAGGCAGAAGGAAACCACAGGAAGGCAGTCTGAAAAGGCTGTTTTCCTGTGGTTTTGTTGCGTAAAATCGTCTGCTTGTCAAAAAAATCAAAAGCTTTTCTGTCAAGCTGGTTCAACCAAGTGCCTTTGACACTGGGTTGAAATCTTTTTAGGGAGTCATTCCCCTAGAATCTCTGCGTCGATATGTATCATCTTGCAGATGGTTTGCAACTCGTTTATATGGTCGCCATAGACCGCGTGGGCGTGATTGGCGTCGAAATTATCCAGAAATACTTTGTAGTCAAAGTGCAGCTTAGCAAAGTTGTGGGGCCATTCCTGATTGGTCAGGGCCTCACGCTCCTTTGGCATGGAGACAAGCTCTGCAGTGAACATCACCATGCGGTATTTGCGCACACCGTTTTCATCCATGGAACGGCACAGGCGGGCGATGGTACACAGGCCGGGGGCGGTCTGGCAATTAACGTGGCATCCACCACCCGCATAGATGTCCAGGCAGGGATAGAGTGTGACATTCTTTAAATTCTCGTCGGGATTATCGCTGTGGCCGGCGTACCAGGTGGACTCGGAGCCGCAGTTACAGAATTCCAGCACCTGATTTTCCTCATCCCAGTGACGCACATCCATAAATACCACCGGATCGTGGGTCAGCAGCTTGAGAATCTGCATAGTCAGCGCCGCGTCGGAGTCCGCTTCACAAGCATATACTACCGGCTCTTTGGCACCGTTCCAGTCATAGGGATCATTCATAAAGGCAGCCGCAATGCACTCGGTGCAATAGTGGCAGCTCATGTCGTAGTGGCATTTGACCCCGACAAAATCGAAGGCATTCTCCTGCTGGATGCGTTTAATGGCCTCGTAGTGTCTAATTTGGGTCTTCAGCTTTTCTGGGGTAAGTTTTCTCCCATCGTATTCAATGGAATTGCACTTTTCTGTGAGCCAGTTGAACGCCTTTTCCACCTGCTCCTCCGGGACTTCCTGTGCTAGACGAACAATTTCACTCTCATCACAGTGCTCAATGTCCACGCCGAATTTATCCTGCCAGTCCTGCATATCCACGGTGGCGCTGTACATCCCGAGAGATCTGCCCCCGATCAAGCCATATTTTTGACCATTTAGGCTGTTGACTACATAGGCACACTTGGCAAATGTAATGATTCGTTCCAGCACCTCAGCGTCGTGAAAATCACCATAAGCGCGGAAGTGCCGAACACCCTGCTGGTTCAGCGCACCGCCCGCCGCCAACATGGCCACCATGCCAGGCCAGTCTGGATTCAGCTGCGCGGCCAGCAGAAAGGGTGCTTGTCCGTTTTTCGCCGCCACTGCGGAGAAATTTGGCCAGGCAAACACTCCGTAAGAGAAGATGGTACCGTCCACACCCTTTGCCTTCAACTTAGCCGATACCTCTTTGGCGGAGGCGACGGAGGTGACCAGTTCGTCTGCCACGATAACGTCCACACGACCGTCTTTCTCCAACGCTTCCTTGATGACATCCAGCTGGTGCTGCACCACGTCTTTGCTCTTCTCATGAACCACCGGGTCGCCGTCGGAAAGACCCATCAGTCCCAAAATCGGTTTTCTTAACATGTCACGCCTCCTCATTTTATGCTGCTGTGGTTTGCGAAATCTCAGCGATTTGCATTGTATTCCCGGTAGCGATTTACTTTTGGCTGCGAAGAACAATTGGGGGTAAACTTACAGGATAACCAGACCTTCACCAGTTCTTCTGCCAGCTTTTCACCAATGGTAAACGCGCCCAGGCAGGCCAGATTGCTGTCGTTGCTTAACACGGCACGCTGGGCAGAATACACATCGGTCAGCAAAGCCGCGTAGACTCCCTGCACCTTGTTAGCGGCAATGCTCATGCCAATGCCGGTGCCGCAAACCAAAATGCCGCGGTCATAGGTTCCGGCGGCAACTGCCTCGCCCACAGCAATTGCGGTGTTGGCGTAGATAGGGTCATCACTACCAAAATCGGTCACCTCGTGCCCCAGTACGCGGCACAGCTCAATCAAGTGGAGTTTCAGTTCCTCTGCGTTTGGATCGCAGCCGATTGCCAGTTTCATGCCAGTTCCCTCCTTTTATGCGTTCAGCAGGCATAGAATGCCGTCGGCCATGGTTTGCAGAATGATATTGCAGGAACAGGCACCAGCATCCAGAACTCCGCGGGAGCGCTCCCCCAGGCGGCTGGACCGGCCATACTTTGCCACCAGATTCTTGGTGCTCTCTTTACCCGCTTCGGCAGCTGTCTTCATGGTCACCAAAGCTTGGTCGAAGCTAGAACCCGATGCAATGTCGGCTTGCAGGGAGGCTACAGCAGGCGCCAATGTATCCACCAGCGTTTTGTCGCCGACCCGGGCGTCCACAATTCCGTACAGGCCTTCCAACCCGGCGCTGAGGGCAGCGGTAAAGTCCGAAAGCCCAATTTCCTCGCTGCCGCCGCTGCTCAGGGCGTCGGCCATCTCCATCAGAATGGTGCCATAGATGGGACCCATGGAACCTCCGATTTCATTGAGCAGGATCATCGACAGATTCTCCAAGCCATCGGAAAATGAGAACTCGTGGTCTCCAAAGCGCTTCGCAAACAGGGTAAACCCCTTGTTCATATTCATTCCGTGGTCGCCGTCGCCGATCAAACCATCCACATCACCCAGATAACCCTTGTTGTCCTGGATGCCTTTTACCATGGCCAGCAAGATCGGCCTGCCATTTTTATTTTTAAATGTATTGGTCATGAATCAAATCTCCTAATTTTGTGTCAGGCCCATGCTGACACACGGCATATCAATCATGGTTTTTAATTCGTCATCCAGCTTCATGATCGTCAGGGTCGCGCCCATCATCTCCAGAGATGTAAAGTAGTTGCCCACATAGGACTTGTGAATTTTGATGCCCTGCTCCGCCAGAATCTGTTCGATCTCGCGATAGAGCACATACAGCTCCATAGCGGGGGTTGCACCCAGGCCGGAAACCAGCACCACAACTTCGTCGCCGCAGACAAAGGGATAATCGGGCAATACGACGTCGGTCATTTTTTGAGCAATCCCCTTCGCCGATTCCAGCGGGCAGACCGCAATCCCCGGTTCTCCATGGTGGCCAATGCCCACCTCCATGGTGCCCGGCTTGATCTCAAAATTGGGATGCCCCACGGCGGGTAGCGTGCAGGGAGTCAACCCCACCCCCACGCTTCGGGTGGAATCAATCGCTTTCTGCGCCACCCGGATCACTTCGTCCAGACTGGCACCGGTGGATGCCATGGCGCCGCCACATTTCCACATCAGCACCTCGCCGGCCACGCCGCGGCGTTTTTCACGCTGGTCCTTTGGGGCAGATGCCACATCGTCGTTCGCGACCACGGTCTTGACCGTAATTCCTTGCTTCAGGGCCATTCGGATGGCCATCTTGACATTCATGTTGTCGCCGGAATAATTCCCGTACAGGCAAGCTACGCCGTTGCCGCTGTCCACAACCTTAAACGCATCCAAAAACGCCGCGGCAGTGGGAGAGGAACAAATCTCACCAACGGCAACTGCGTCGCAGAGGTTTTTTCCGCAGTAGCCGACAAAAGCCGGCTTATGTCCGGAGCCGCCCCCGGTCACCACGCCGACGCGGCCCTCCGTGGAGTGAAGGGACTTGATAACCCGGGGATTCTCCGTTTTTTCCACCAGATCAGCGTGACATTTCAGAAATCCATCCAACATTTCATCGACGATATTGTCAGGATCATTCAAAATTCGCTGCATCGCTGCATCGCTCCTTTTTAATCGGATTTCCGGCTTAAACCAGCCGGTTCCAGGGCTCGCCTGTGCCGTTAAGCACGGCAAGGATCGCCTCGGCAGTCTTCATCCCAGTGTTGTAATAGTTCTCATAAGACTCGGCGGCTGTATGGGGAGTACAGATATAGTTCTTACAATCAAACAGCTCGTAATCCTTGGTAACCGGTTCGAACTCAAACACATCCGAACCGAATCCTGTGATTTTTCCGGATTTCAGTGCCTGGTAGACTGCTTTTTCATCCACATTGGTGCCGCGGGAGGTGTTGACCAGATATACGCCGTCTTTGCACTGGGCAATGGTTTCACTGCAGATTAGATGATAAGTTTCTGGCATGGCAGGCACATGGACGGAAAGAATGTCGCTGGTACTCAGAACCTCCTCTATGGAGCACATCTTCACGCCGAGAGCGGCAGCGGCCTCCTCGTTTGGGAACTTATCATAGGCGATAACATTGCATCCGAAGGCATTCAACCGGACGGCAACATTTTTTGCCACCGCACCAAACCCCAGCAGGCCGACGGTTTTGTCCTTCAGCTCTGTGACCATCAGGCGGCGCCAGTTCCCTTTATGGGTGTCTTCGTTCAGCTGCGGACATTTCCGCAGCAGATTCAGCATCAACATAATTGCGTGCTCGGCCACGGACACAGCGTTCAACCCGGGGCAGTTGGTGACCGTGATTCCGCGTTTTTTGGCTTCAATCAGATCCAGATTGTCCACGCCAACGCCAAAACGGGCGATTACCTTCAGATTCGGAGCCAGATTAAACACAGGGGCGTTCCATTCCTCCACCCCGGCAATGACGGCGTCAATGTCGCCGACGAAGTCTTTCAGAAGATCAAAGGACAGCGGGCCGCCCGTCTCATTTTCTATGACAACGCAGCCGTTTTCCTGCAAATATTTCTTTGCTTCGCCGCAGAATTTAGAATAATTCGGGAGTGCAGCAAGTACTTTTTTCATGATTGTATCCTTCTTTCCAATGATGCGCAATGCTTCCGGGAGCCGAGAAAATCGGGAGCGTTTTTAAAACAAGCCCAGTTCAGTACATAACCGAGCTGAGCTTGTTCCATTTCCCAAATTAAATTTGTTGGATCGCAGCACCGTATGGTTTAGACGTTGGCATTGCGGTAGTCCAGCTTTTTCATCGTGGCCAGAAGGTCGGCTTCCTGCTCGGGAGTCAGGTTCTCCATGGGACGGCGCATCTTTGTGGTGGCAATCACGCCCTCGTTCTTTAAAATGACCTTGTAGGCGGCGATGTTATTACTGGCGCACATAACGGCGTTCAGCACGTTGGTGCGGCGCTGATACTTGGTAGCCAGATCGTAATCCTTGGCCTGAATGGCCTCCCAGACCTTGGCATAGTGCTCGGGGACACACATGGAGTTGCCCGAAACCACGCCTTCGCCGCCGGCAGCACACAGGGGCTCGAAAAGATGATCCGGGCCGGCCAGGACGCTAAAGGTCTCATTGCGCACCAGCATAAACTGCTGCAGCTTGGTGAAGTCCGGCCAGCTGTACTTAATGCCCACCACGTTGGGACACTTCTGTGCGACGGCTTCCGCGGTTGCCGGATTGATATCATTGACGGCATTCTGCGGAATGCTGTACAGATAAACGGGGAAGTCGGCGGGAACGCTATTGGCGACGGCCTCGTAGAAGTTGACCAGTCCCTGGTCGCTCAGCTTATAGAATACCGGCGTCACCACGCCGATGCCGTCGGCGCCGATAGAGACGGCATGCTTGGCCAGCTCAATGGTATCGGCCAGATTCCAGGCGCCGACTTGAACGAACACGGGCACCCGATGGTTGGTGTAGTCCACCACGACTTCGGCCACCAGCTTACGCTCTTCCACCGTCAGATACATCATTTCACCGGTGGTACCACAGGGGTATAGGCACTGAAGGCCATTTTGAATGCAGTGGTCAACCAGGTTTTTCAGGCTTTGGACATCAATCTTGTCATCCTCGGTCAGCGGGGTGACGATGGGGACAACGGTTCCATACAATTTTTGCATATTCAGCTCTCCTTTAAAAATGAAACTTATCTGCATGAAGACAAAGAGGGAATCTCTGATTCATTCACAGAAAAAACGCACAAGACCTTGCACCATGTACATTCCGGCAACCGCACCCTGATCTGGTATGCCATGCGCCTTGGCCGCAAATACAGCGGCTTTTCCATATTTCGGGG